>NZ_JAMYSA010000036.1:0-63307 GCF_040321735.1 Mesorhizobium sp. M0293 | reverse complement strand
CGGTCTGGCTGCACCGATATAATTGGCATCGCCCCCACGGCAGCCTAAAGTCAAAACCGCCCATCAGTCGCCTCGCCTTAACCGAGGACAACCTGTTGAGGCTCCACACCTAGCAAAGAGGGGATTGCCCCCAATGATCGTCAATAGCATTCTTGAAACTATTGGACGCACGCCCATGCTGCACATTCCTTTGCGGTGCGGTGAGGTCGGCCTGTATATCAAGTTAGAAATGTTCAATCCTACTGGCTCGATGAAGGATCGCATGGCCTTGAGCATGGTCGACAGCCTGCCTATCACGCTAGATGAAGCCGCTGTCAGAATTGTCGAATCCTCCTCAGGGAATACGGCTAGCGCGTTGGCCATGATCTCCGCTGTCCGCAGACTCGAATTTACCGCCCTCATGGACTCCCATGCAAGTTTAGATAAAATCCTTACTGTTCGTGCATTCGGCAGCAACGTCCGAGTCGTTGGTAGCGGCGATGGTGCCCTAGCCACCGACCAGCGTGACGAGGAGGCCCGGCGAATTGCCATCGAAGATGGCTCTAACTGGACAGAGCAGCACAACAACCCCGCCAACGCCGCTGGTTACATAGGACTGGCAGCTGAATTGCTAGATGATCTCGGACCCACAATTACGCATTTCGTGTCGGCCATCGGTACGGGGGGGTCACTTTGCGGGACCGCGCGTGAACTGCGGCTGCATATACCCGAAGTCCAAGTGATTGGCGTGGAACCTGTCGGAAGTATCATCTTTGGCGGTCAGGGCGGGTGCTACCATCAATCGGGCACCGGTACACCCGAAGGGGCCAATGTGGGCATGGTGATCGATTACGACGCGATAGATTGGGGTCGGAAAGTAAGCGACGACAATGCCTTTTCGATTTGCCGCTATCTGGCGCGGTGGCACGGACTGCTCGTCGGGGGCTCGACTGGCGGGGCGATCTACGAGGCCCTCAGCGTGGCCCGTGAAGCGCCGGTTGGATCGCGCATCGTGACCCTAGCCTGCGACAGCGGCACAAAGTATCTGGACACAATCTTCAATCAGGACTGGCTGTCGACTCACGATATTCACTTAATTGACGTTGAGGCGGAATTTGCCGAGCTTTTCGCGAGTGCACCGGCTGTGCCGCAGCCGCCGCCCGCTGAGGACAATGGTACGCGTACCAAGAGTCTGAGGTCAGGGCACGGCCGAACAAGCTGATGCTGATGTCCTCGAAAACCGCCACATAGCGCGCACCGTCAGGGTATTAACCAATGGCAAAAAGAGCACTCATTCTGATTGAAGGCGATTCAACGGGTAATGGTCTGTTGTTCGTCCAGGCGGCCCAGCGTCTTGGCCTTCATCCAATTACCCTGTCGGCTGGTCCAACTCAGTACGAGTATCTCGCGGCAGAAAGGAATGAGGCAATCCGTCTCGACACAGACAATCTGGACGCGCTGATCCGCGAATGTTGCCGGCTGCTTGCGACCTATGACATTGCTGGCATTACGAGCCCCTGGGAACCATTCTACGCGACAGCTGGCAAGCTTTGCCGGCATTTCAATCTGCCGGGACCGAACCCCACATCCATTGAACGATGCTGCGACAAATTCACTCAACGTGAGCTCCTCGCGGGGGCAGGCGTTTCGGTACCTGCCTATCGCGTGGCAGCGGATGCGACGGACGTTGAACGCGCTGCTGCGGAGATCGGCCTGCCGGTGGTTCTCAAGCCAACCGTAGGCAGAGGCAGCAGCGGTGTCCGATTGTGCCGCACCGTCGATGAGCTAGCCGAACACACGGCCTATCTGTTGAGCGGGAAGCACATATGGCGGTCTCTGCCGAGGATACTGGTCGAAGAATTTGCACAGGGCCCTCAATATACCGCCCATACAATGGGAAATGAGGTCATTGGGATTGCCGCCGCTGACTTCGACCCCCTACCGCATTTCGTTTATCGTGGGTTCACCTTTCCAGCCCCGCTAACTGATGACGAGCATGAGCGTATCGTCGATGTTTCGCTGAGTTGTTTGCGAGCTCTCGGCCTTGGTTGGGGGCCAACGAACATTGAACTCCGGTGGACAAAACGTGGCCCGGTAGTCATTGAAGTCAATCCACGTCTTGCTGGCACGCCCGATCCTCAATTGGTTCATCTGGCCTATGGTGTTGATCTCATCACCGAGCACATCAAGCTTGTCATCGGCAATGAATGGAATTTGCGCAGAAGGCATTCGCACATTGCGGCCGCCCGGTCCCTAGTTCCTGATCGCGATGGCACCCTTGAGTGGATCGACGGCGGCAGCCTAGCAGCTGCTGTACCGGGTGTCGCCGAGGTCAAACTGTATGTTGAACCCAAGGCGCCGATCGTCAGGAAAGGCGATGACCGAGACTGGATCGGACATGTTATAGCTGCTTCCCCGAGCGTTGCTCAGACCGAGGCGATACTTCAGAGTGCCGTCGACTTAATCGATTGGTCGATCACACCATTTCCGACCCGTGACGAATAGAAGAATGCCAGCGGGCACACCTCCCCATTTCGATTGATGGGTTGGCGAGGAGCTTCCGTTAGGCCTCTCAAGCCTTTTGAAGATTCTCGAAAAAAGGGAGCAGTCAGCCTTTGACGTGTTCAAGGCGGCTGAATGGACTTTCTATAAACTTCACCCAGAAAAAATTTCGATGTGATTGTTGCCGGTGGCGGTCTCGTTGGGATTTCCATTTCCCTTGGGCTGAGACTGCGTGGCCTTGATGTGCTCGTGCTTGATGGCTGCGATGACGACAATCGTGCCGCACGGGTAATTTCTGCTTCATTTAGGTCCAGACCAAGGGCCACACCTTCCAACCCTATGCGCAGCTTTGGGCGAACTGGCGTCCCTTAAACATCGCAACCCCAGAAAAATTCATCGGGACACTCCGTGTCACACAGCCGGCAACCAGGACGTTGCAACAGATCCTTCAACTAAGTTTACAGAACCTTCGCAACTGCAAATCGCTGACAATGGTACCTTCATCGCAAGTCTGAGTTCAGGCGCGGAATAAAAAGCGACGCGTGTTTGCGCTCAGACCGCCGCAAAGCACGCAACGGAGGGTAACGCCAATGGCAACAAGAGCACTCATCCTAGTTGAAGGCGGTCCATGGGGCTGTGGTCTGCTATACGTCCAAGCGGCCCAGCGTCTTGGCCTTCGTCCGATTATCCTGTCGGCTGATCCAGCGTCCACCCAGTACGACAATTTTGCGTCGGAAAGGACTGAGACAATCTGTGTCGATACAGATGATCTCGATGCGCTGATCCGCGAGTGTTCCCGACTACGTGCGACCTATGGCATCGCTGGCATCACGAGCCAGGAAGAGGAGGTCTATGCGACAGTCGGCAAGCTCTGCGGGCATTTCAATCTGCCGGGACCCAACCCCGCATCCGTTGAACGTTGCTGCGACAAATTCACTCAACGTGAGCTCCTCGCGGAGGCCGGCGTTCCAATGCCTGCTTATCGCGTGGCAGTGAATGCGACGGAGGTTGAAAGCGCTGCCGCGGAGATCGGCCTGCCGGTGATTCTCAAGCCAACCGTAGGCGGCGGCAGCAGCGGGGTCCGATTGTGCCGCAACGTCGATGAGTTAGCCGAACACACGGCCTATCTATTGGGCGGAAAGCACATACGGGTGCCTTCGCCAATACAGCGAAAATGGCAGTCCTCGCCGAGAGTGCTCGTCGAAGAATCTGCAGAAGGCCCCCTTTATTGGGCCGACATAATGGGAGATCAGATCATTGGAATTGGCACCGGTGACTTCGGTCCCGCACCACATTTCGTCTATCGTGGTTCCACCATGCCGGCCCTGCTGACTGATAACGAGCATAAACGTATCGCCGATGTTTCGCTGAGCTGTTTGCGAGCTCTCGGCCTTGGCTGGGGGCCAACGGGCATTGAATTCCGGTGGACGACGCGTGGCCCAGTCGTCATTGAAGTCAATCCGCGGCTTCATGGCACGCCCACTCCCCAACTGGTTCAGGCGGCTTACGGTGTCGATCTCATCACCGAGCACATCAAGCTTGCCATCGGCGACCAATGCGATTTGAGTACAAGGCATTCGCAGACTGCGGCCGCGCGGTTCCTGGTTGCTGATCGCGACGGCATCCTCGATTGGATCCATGGTGACAGTCGGGCGGCTGATATACCCGGTGTCGCCGAGGCCAAATTCTATGTTCCACTCAAGACGCCGATCGTCAGGAAAGGCGACTGGCGAGACTGTATCGGACATGTCGTCGCCGCTTCCCCCAGCGTTGCTCAGACCGAGGCGATAATCCAACGTGCCGTCCACTTGATCGATTGGTCGATCACACCATTTCCGACCCTTGGCGAATAGGAACAATCTGCGGCTGCTACCTCTCCTACTCGGCGCAGGCCAGACAAGAACTGATAGCCGCCGGACATCGGTGCAGTTGAGAACATGACAGAGACGCGCGGCGAGCCTCGCAGAGCGCGAATTTTGTCGTCGCTGTGAATAAGGGCCGGTTGACCATTATGCCGGTCTAGCTTCTGGCATCTGGATAAGCTTGGCGAGTTCCGGATGTTCTGGGCGGTGGCTGCGAGCTTACACTCGTCGCGGGCACCGCTCTGTCCTCAGAGGCTCGCGGCGGCCCCTCGGAGCATATTCAGCTAGAGCAGCCCAGGAGCACAGCCATGACCTTACTGAACATCAACGGTCAAGAGTACGAGGTTGGCCTTGGCCCCGAAACTCCAATCCTTTGGGTCCTGCGCGACACGCTAGGAATGAGCGGTACTAAGTTCGGCTGCGGCGCAGCCCTCTGTGGCGCTTGTACGGTGCATGTGGATGGCGAGGCCATCCGCTCATGCAGCACACCGATCTCCGCCGTTGAAAGCCGCAAGATCACCACGATCGAAAAAACGACCGATGGCAGTGACCGCGTCGGTGCGGCCGTCCACGCCGCATGGATGAAGCACGACGTGGCACAGTGCGGTTATTGTCAAAGCGGCCAGATCATGAGCGCGACGGCCTTCCTCGCCACGCTGTCCCTTGGCGCGCTGCCGACCTCCGAAGAGATCGACTCCGCCATGGCCGGGAACATCTGTCGTTGTGGAACCTATGCTCGTATCCGCGCCGCAATAGCGGACGCCGCAAGCACACTCATATGAAGGAGGCTTCCCGTGCTAGCCAACACCTTAGATTACAGGGACCTGCCACGTGCGCTGCAACACATGCTGGAGAGGGGGCAATCAAAAGTTGCTCGCGGGTTGCCGCGCCGAAGCTTTCTAAAGTTGACGGGGGCCCTCGGGCTGACAATCGGCGTTTTTCCGCAACTCGCCCCCGCGCAGTCCACCGATGCGGCTGAGACGGCCCGCAACCTCGAACCTACGGAACAGCCGGCCGCCTTTGTGCAGATCGCGCCCAATGGCGAGGTCATCGTAACCGTCAATCGGCTGGAGTTTGGCCAAGGTGTGCACACCGCGTTGCCGATGGTCCTGGCCGAAGAACTGGATGCCGACTGGACCTTGGTGCGCGGGCGGCTAGGCACCAACGACCCCGCCTATGCTGACCGAGTCTTTGGCATTCACATCACGAGCGGATCCAGCACGATCAAGAACAGCTTCATGCAGTATCGCGAGCTGGGCGCTCGAGCGCGGGCCATGTTGCTCGGTGCTGCGGCGGCGGATTGGAACGTGGATGTGTCCACATTGCGTACCGAGGCCGGAGTGGTTCTCGGCGCTGATGGCCGCAAGCTGGGTTATGGCGAACTGGCCGATGCTGCGATGGGACAGCCCGTGCCCTCGCAAGTGAAACTGAAGGATCCGAAGGACTTTCGCATCATCGGCCGCCCCACCGGGCGGCTCGACGCACGCGCCAAGAGCAGCGGACAACAGGACTTCGGGATCGATTTTCGGTTGCCCGGACAACTGACCGCCGTGGTCGTCCGTCCACCGGTCTTCGGCGCTCGCATCGCCTCTTTGGACGACAGCGCTGCGCGCATCGTCAAGGGTGTGAAGGCCGTCCTGCGCGTTCCGCTGGATCGTGGCGCAGAGGGCGTGGCCGTGGTCGCCGACGGCTATTGGCAGGCCACTCAGGGCCGCGATGCCCTTAAGATGGAGTGGGACACATCGACTGTCGAAAAGGTCGACAGCGAACAGCAACTCGCGCAATACCGCGAAATGGCCGCTCGCCCCGGTCCGCGCCAGTTCGATTCCGACATTGCGCCATTGGAAATGGCGCCCCTGAAACTAGAAGCTGAGTTCGTGTTCCCGTATCTCGCCCACGCGGCGATGGAACCGCTGAACTGCACTGTTGCGCTCGCCGAGGGAGGGGCCGAATTGTGGGTTGGCAGCCAGAGCGCAGGATTGGATGCCGGAGCCGCGGCTGGCGTGTTGGGTCTGAAACCCGAGCAGGTTGTCCTGCACGTGCAGATGGCGGGAGGAGGTTTTGGCAGACGCCTCTCAAGCACGAGCGATACCGTGATCGAGGCCTGCGAAATCGCCAAGGCCGCTCGGGCCGTCGGGTTGAATGCGCCGGTGCGCACGCTCTGGAGCCGCGAGGACGATATGAGGGGCGGCTATTACCGTCCTATGTACCTGCACCGCGCTCGCATCGGTTTTGACGAAGAAGGCAATGTGCTGGCTTGGGATCACAGCATCGTCGGCCAGTCCGTACTTGCCGGCTCAGTGTTCGAGCAGCTCCAGGCGAAAAACGGCATCGATCCCACCGTCACCGAGGGCATGCGGGAACCCTATCCGCTCCCAATGCGCCTGGCGGTCCATCACCCCAAGATCAACGTGCCCGTGCTTTGGTGGCGTAGCGTGGGCTCCACTCATACCGCTTTCGTCATGGAGACCTTACTTGACGAGATTGCCCGTAGGACCAACCAAGATCCTATAGCTTACCGCATGCGGCTCTTTGGAGACGACCACCTCCGCCACCGTGATGCATTGCAACTGGCTGTGGACAAGAGCGGCTACGGAAAGACGCAATTGCCTGAGGGACGAGCCTGGGGTGTAGCTGCGCACGAGTCCTTCGGTTCAGTGGTGGCCTATGTGGTCGAAGCCTCCGTCACCGACGGCCGGCCGGTGCTGCACCGGGTCACCGCCGGCGTGCACTGCAATCTCGCGGTGAATCCTCGAACCGTTGAAGCCCAGGTGCAGGGCGCGGCAGTGATGGGCCTGTCAATGTGCCTGTTAGGCTCTGCAATAACGCTCAAGGACGGCGTCGTCGAGCAGAGCAACTTTAGCGACTATACCGTGGCGCGCTTGACGGAGGTGCCGGAGTTCGACATCCACATCGTGCCTAGCGGCGAACCGCCAACAGGCATGGGTGAGCCCGGCCTGCCACCATTGGCGCCGGCATTTGCCAATGCCATCGTGCGGCTCACCGGCAAGCCGCTGCGCCACTTGCCCTTCAATCTGACGTAGTCCTTTTTGCGCCAAATCGCTTGTGCTCGCTGCTGTCGCTTTCCGTTTAATTTGGTTCAGCCTCACTTTGTGTGGCGAGATATCCTGTGAGTGTCGACGAAGAGATCCAGATCTCCAACTTGGAGATGAAGGTCCGGTATCACCTCGACATGATCGCGGAATTCCAGCGTCGCACGATCAACGACGATCTCGCGCTCGTCGGCTATCAGGACTTCATAACCGCCATGCGCGGCGAGTTGGCGGGGAATGGTGAGCCGCAACTCGGATTGGATGATCTCCTTGCAAAGAAGATGAAGCGCAGTCTCCGGGCCGCCGCCGCAGGCGGGGCCGCGGTGAGCGAAGTGCGCCGCCTTCAGGTCATCCTTTAAATTTGCGACTAGCGCCGCGTTGCAGTGCGGGCAGATCAGAGCGCAGGCAAGTCCGCGACGCGCCGTTGAGATGTGGAAGAGCTTCCCGTTTTTGCGATCCCGACCATAGACGAGTCGCGCACTGTCGCTGCCGAACTGGCGCCGAGTTCTCGGAACTATGATGACCCAAATTGATCGACATCGACGGACAATAGCCGTCGCGATATGATGTAGGCTAGTCCTGCCGCGACGACCCCGGCCACCTTGGTTCCCGGTGTCGATCATTGGCTCGGCTGACGCGACCCACTTGAACACCGCCGATCTCGTATGAGCCGAGGGGCAGCGGCGAGCTCCGTGACTACCAGCGGATCACGACGACCTTCTCGGTCCCGTTGGCGAATTCGACAGCTTCGATGCCCATCTGGCTTACGGCTTTGGATTGTGGCACCGTCGATCGCTTCAACGTCGGCAACGTTGACTCCGAAGGCCTTATCGATTTCGGCGGAACAGACCAACGTGTCCGGTGGCAGGTCCTTAACTCAGTCCAGCAGTTCGCGAAGGTTCATGGCTAACCTCCTTGGCCACTCGGAACGATCTTCTTTGAGAAAGGTCCCCCGATGACAACGGTGCAAGTCCCTCAATCCTATTGCCAATGGTCCGCTGGCTAGCACAGACATTTGGCACCGATGAACCAAGATGGCATCACCGCCGGTCGATACGGCGGTGCCGGGACGTGAGCCAATCTGCTCAAGTCACCCCAATTTCGGCGAAATCATCATCACCCTCCCCGCTCGTCAGCCCGGCCGGAATATCGCCCGCCAGCAGCTTGTCCTTCGACAGCAGGCCTGCATCCTCAAGCGCCTCGATGTCGGGGAGATCGCGCAGTGATGTCGAACCCGAACTCGAGCAGGAATTCTTTTGTCGTGACATACGTATATGGCGCGCCCGGCGTCGGGCTGCGCGGACCGGAGGCGATCAGGCCGGCGCCGCGCAGATGGCCGATCAGGTCGCGGCTGATCTCCTTGCCGAAGAACGACGACAGCTCTCCACGCGTGATCGGCTGGAAGTAGGCGATGCACATCAGCACCAGCACGTCCGACTGCGTCAGATCGGCCGCCCGTTCGTTGCCGCCGACGGCCGTGCCAAAGGCACTGCGGATGGCGTCGGCATAGGCCGGCCGGGTCAGATGCCGAAAACCGCCGGCCACCGCGACCAGGTCATAGGGGCGGCCACGCAGTTTCTCGCGGAGGTCGTCAATCAAGAGGTCGATGCTGCAGCCTTTGCCGACGACGCGCGCCAACGTCTCGCGTGTCACCGGTTCGCTGGCGGCAAAAATGGTCGCCTCGACCCGATGCATCCATTCCCGCCAACGCACCTCCGGCGGCAGATGATCCAGCTCGCGGTCGAACAAATGGTCATTTGATCGACCATCGTCTGACCGGCTCCCCCCTCGCTGCGCACTGCCTCGACCATTTTCGTCAGAGCCCGTAGCTGCGGAAGGTCGGGCGGCCGGACAATTCGCGCACGGCGCCGAGCTCGACCAGCCGTTCGAACAGGCGGCGCAGGCCGCGATCGCTCATGCCTGCAATCTTTTCCGAGGCAACGATCGCATCGTCGGACAGGAGCTTTTCGACAACAGTGTCCGCTGCCTTGGCCCTGAGTTTCGGGGCCACGGCAAGCAGCCGGTCCGCGCGGCGGCCGAGGTCGGCCGAGAGCTCGATGGCGTAACGCGGCCCGCGCCTGGGCGGCGAGCAGACTCTTCGCACGGTCGGATTCATCCTCGATGCTGGCTGCCGATAGACGCGGGCGAGCGCTTGTGCTCATGGCCGCTTCGGCGCCCAGCAGCGGCATAGCGTATGCCCAACCCAGCCGTTGCGCCAGCAGGGCGTCGGCGAGCCAGGCTTCAAGGGCGCGCCCCAAGCCATGGCGTTCGGCGGCCATGAACGCACCTATCGCCATGCCGACCATTCCGACGCCGGCGGAAAGCTGACGAAGCTCGTCCGCCAGATCGCTGACCGCCAAGTCGACGCGGGCGTGACCGAGTTCCTCGAGTACCGCGAAAAGGCTTTTATCTGTCAGCTGCTCCTCCGCGGGCCGAGATGCCAACCGGCGCCAGGCGAGGAGCAAAAGACCGGCGGGCCCGACATTGTCGCCCGGTCGTGTGAGCGGCACGGCGTCGCGCAGGCCGCTTCATCCTCGACGCGGCCGGCCTGCTTTGCCGTTGCCGCGGCCGCCGAAAGCGCCAAACGCCGGCGCCAGGCGCCGGCCCACCGCTCGTGTCGGCGGACCACCGCATCGAGCGCGGCGATGGCGGCGCCGGCGGCGAGCGCGACGTCCTCAAACGTCTTTTCTCGCGAGGCTTTGCGCGTCCGGGACTGCCCGGCGCACCCAGGTCGGCACCGTTGCCATCGGCGCGGTCGAAAGGGTACCGGCAAGCGTGGGGTAGTGGCGCGGAGAGGGTTTGGGACGCAGAATCATCCTTGATAGCGTGAATCACGACGCGTTTTAAGCAACAAAAAAAGCGGAAAACCGCCGCGCCTGTCGCCACCGTTTTATGTCCGGTAAGCTTGCCTTATCGCACGTGGAATACAACAGTCCGACCCCATAGCAGCAATCGCCATATCGCTCATGAAAAGCTCATCGGCGGCCGTGCCGGCCTGAGCCATTACCCCCAGAAGTCCCGGCGCGGGGCGACCCAAAGACGGGGAGCACGTCAGCTCTGACTTTGTCACGGCACTCAAGGCAGCAGCAGCGATATGGCTCGCATTTGATCGCGTTGGAGCAAATCTGGGGATTCATTTGTAACCTCATCAAGGTCTGGCGGCTCGGATCCAACTTCCTTGCAACTGTCGAAACGCTCAGCTCTTTGACCAGCTCGGCTAACGCAGCCAGACCGCCAGATCAGAAAGAGCACGCTTGCGAAATACGCCAGCTGAAGGAGCAGCGAACAAGCCAGCGTCGTGACTACTAGTGTGCCGATGGAATGAGAAGCGAAGTAGACGGTCAGAGCGGTGCTGCAAAGGACCATTCCCAGGACGCGACAGAAGATTCTAAAGGGCAATGCCGTTCTCCTGGATTGTCCACCAGATCACGCAGCGACATTGTCGGCCGCAATATGGGTCTGGCAGTTCTTCGGGCAGACGCGGGCGCAGGCTCCGCAGCCAATGCAGCGGCCGGGATGGTTGACGACCATGATCATGCGATTGAGCTCGCCATCGAAATCGTCGTCTTCGCCGTCGCAGGCGCCGAGGATTTCACCCGCGTCATCGACGCCATAAAGATGCATAACCTCGCGCGAGCAGACTTTGAAACAGCGGCCGCAGCCGATGCAGGTCGCGCCGTTTATAGCGGTGAGATATTCCGGCACCCATCCGGAGCCGTCACGGGTGGTGAATGTGCTCGTCATCGTAACTTCTTCATTGAAGCTAGCTCTCTCCTGGCACCATCCAACTCGGCAAAAACGGCCGACGTTTCTTCGGCAACTTCCTCTATCTCCGTCCATTTTCCCGGGAGATCCTCTGCAAGGTCGCGCAATTTCATCTTGGCAAGTGCCGCGCGCAGCTGAAGCTTTCGGACTTTCGTTCCCATCTCATCCAGCTTTGACATAGATCGTTCCTCGAAATCGGTGTCTTCACGCCCGCGCCACGTCGCGATAGGCTTCAATGGCTGCGGGCGCATCGTCGACCAGTTTCGTACCGACCTCCGGGAGTTTCCTGAACGTCTCGAAGCCGAACCGGTGGATGTCACGACAGAGAGACCAACCGCTCGCCGTGAAACAATCGTCCGAGGCCCCCATGGGTTTCATCTCCATCATTGGCGATGTCATCAGGCCGGAGCGCTCCTCGATCCTAAGCCCGACGGCCGTGTAGAACATATCGAGCCTCCACGGCACGTCCGGATCGGGGTATCCCATGCCACGGATCGCCTGGCGCTTTTTTCTGGTGGGAAGTCGGCCAGCAGCGTGGCGTTCGATTTGCCTTCCCATAATCAGTAGGACTCCTGAGCACGGAGAACCGCACCAGGCATTTGACGAACGGGGTGGCAAGGGCCGCCTCGTCCTCGTTGACAGCCGGGCTGACCGCGGCATCAGACATTTCGCCTTCTCCTCATTTCAGTCCTCTTCCTCGAAGGACGATATCTGTTTTCTGGGACGCCTACTTCGGGCACACTTGATCAGCCGACGCCTAGCTCGGCGCCGCTGATTCCACGCAATTGATGTCCCTCGGGCCGACCTTGAACACGTCCTCGACTGCGAAGTCTTCCACGCGAATTCGCATCGAACATCGCTTCCGCCGCAATGCGGGAGGCCATGAAGATTCGAGCCTCGATCCTGCTGCAAACGATCGACCAAGTGCTGCATGGACCTCCTTGCTGCGCTCACGCCAACCACGCGTCCAACTTGGTCCGGGCCTCGACGGCCGTTGGAGCGTCTTCATCAGCCGCGATCCCGACGACCTCAAGTCCGCTGTCCTTGTATTTCTCCTGTAGCGGCATCAGCTCGAGCATCTCCGCCGCACATAGTTCGCACCAAGTTGCCCAAAAATTCGACGATATAGGCTTTGCCGGGCTGGAAGTCCGCAAGGGGCTCGCCACGCAGCCAGTCCTCCAGTTTGATCGAGGGAGCCGGTGACCCCATCCGCAACATCGTCTTGCCCTCCACAGCTGTAGCCAAAGGTTGCGTGACCTCATGCGCAAGCTTGTTCCCCCTTGAGACGGGGACGAGGTTCAAGGAAGGGAGAGCGTCGCTCGTCTTGCGCATCTGCGTCCAGTCAGCCTTCACTCAGTGTTTGCTGAATCTCAATTTCGCAAAGGCCGTGCCAACGCGTTCAGCGTGCGGTAAACGCGTGATTATACTTCAAAAAACTTCCGTGGTGCCCAAGATCGCCGGTTGTATTGGACGCGACATGTTTTCTGCCACTGTCAGGTCTTGGACACGCATCACCCGCTTCCCGTCGGCACAGGGCGTGGCCACGGACGTCTCGACATATAGGGACGAACAGATGCATGACCGCGTTGGGCTACCTCCAGCCTCGTCATCATCGTCCCGCCGCAAGCCTTGCTTCAGCTTCTTGCCGTCTCGGTCGCTCAGGCGGTAGCGCAACCCATTGCGACTGCAGGCGCCGCTCCATCCGAACATCGCCTCTGCCCCACCTCTTCCGCTTTGCGCTTGAATTCCTGGTGGCGACGCAAGAGTTCTTCACGACGAAGCCGGTCATGTCCGGCTGCGGGTCGCGAGTACCGTCATCGCCAGATCATGATCGTGGCGAAGAGGGCCAGGATGAGTGCCGGCCTGTGCCGGGCCGGTGAACTCTCCCGGATTCCTACTTTTGTTGTTCTGTGTCCCTGTGCACAGGCCCTACAGGGACCACCTGGTGCGAATGTGAGCGTTGCCGGAATTGACCGGCCTCAAGCCCGCTCGGTCGCCACGCGGTGGGCTGGGCAGACTGAAAACGCCGAAGCTGCGGCCGCCCTCGCCGCTGACCCGGCTACCATCCCAGGCGATGACACGTGATTGATGCCACCGTTCGCCCCGAGGGCCGGCGAGAGCCCGACCGTCGGACCCGAAGGTCGGTGCCTTGGCCGCTGCACGGTCGTTGCCGTGTTCAGTTCCCGGCCAGTGGTGAGGGAAATCGTGATAACGCCAATACGATGAGGCTACGGTCCGAACGCGGCCTGCCGCGCTGAAACGACTCTCTTTCTCGACCTGACGCCGGCTCGAGTATTGGTGTTTTGAGCGCATTGAGGACGCCTGGGCTTCTGCCCGGCCGTTTGTCTGCGCGTTACGGATTGTCTCGGCTAGCAAACACCGAGCGCGTTAGAGGCGTCCGGGGAATGTTCTTCGCGACGGCGCTTACAAGTTGCTCATAAGCTTCGCGACACCTGCTCGTTTGCGGCGACCTTTCTCCGACTTCGCATCAGGGTAGGTGACCAGGGGAGTAGATCTTGGAACAGCATCGGTGCTACTTCAGAACCCGTCAGCGGGCCAAAAACAGCGGCAATGGCGGCTTGCCAACTATCCATCTTGTCACGCCACCGAAGAGCCGCTCGCGCAGCCGGCGGCTGCCATAAACGCCCATGACGATCAGGTCGGCAGACGTGTCGATTGCCTGCTGCGCTAGCACCATGGCCACCGGTTTGCCGCGGCTCGCCAGTCGGTCGACCGACACCCGAGCACCGTGCCGAGTGAGATAGGCAGCGATGTCGGCTCCCGGCTCGGCGCCGTTTCCGGTGCAGGTCGCCTCCGGATCGACGAGTGCGACACGAACTTCCTCGGCACCGGATAGCAGATCCAGCGCTTCCCGAACCGAACGGGACGCCTCGACTCGCGAATCCCAGCCGACCAGAACGCGCCGTGGAGACAGAGTCGCCTCAGCGCCCTCTGGCACGACAAGAACCGGCTTTCCGGTGTCGAACAGGCTGCCGTTGAAAACAAGCGGACCGAGGTTAACGTCGTTGAGAAATGGGGGGCCGACGATTGTCAGGTCGTTGCAGAGCGCCCTCTGTCGCACCGCGTCACCGATGCTGGCCTGATCGCAGTTGGCAATATCGACATCATAGCACCGCCACGTGGCTCTCAGCAGTTTGTGAATTTCCCTGGATGTTTTTTCCCAACTGGCCGTGTCCTGTGAAAATCTCTCGATTTGGCTGTACCGTTTTGCCAGTGCGGCGTGTGCGCGTTTTCCAGGCCACTCGGGGATACCATCGCCGAGCGGCGGAGGCGACATAACGAGCGGCGGAGGCGACATAATCAGGACGGATAAATATGCGCCGACCTCGGCGCACAACCTCGCAGCTGTTCTGACGTCCCGATCGGAGTGGTCAGCTCCCGCTACACTGAGTAGGCTTTTGAAGGCCATTTGAATGCTTCCCCCCGAGTATGTCGCGCCGGTAGCGCGTTTCGAAGCCGCAAGACTTGCCTTCCAACGAAGATGGAGAGTGGCACACCATCGGTTCGCTATTCAGTCGTCCTGCGTCTCGAGCGAGTAGCCGGCAGACCTGACAGTACGAATGACGCTACCTGGCGAGGCCGCCTTCAGCGCTTTTCTGATCCGGCTGATATGGACGTCGACAGTGCGTTCACCGATATGGATATTGTCCGGCCAGGCCGCATCGATCAGCTCGTCTCGGCTGAAGACCTTGCCGGGAGCCTCAAGAAATTGCCGCAGCAGGTTGAATTCGAGAGGTCCGAGATGGATGTCGTGGCCATTACCTCGAACCCGGTGAGCATCGAGCTTCATCTCAAGGCTGCCGCAACAGAGCCAGCTGCCGTTTTTTATCCCGTTTGAGCCCGGCTGTGGCAACGCCAGCTTCGTGCGGAGACAGTCAAGCAGCTTGGCCGGCGCGAAGGGCCGCACAAAGCTCTCGTCAATACCCGCCTTCAAGAGATCGAGGTGCTGGTTCTCGGCGCCGGGCGCGATCAACGCAATGACGGGCAGGAGGCCAGTCCGGGGCTCCTCCTTGAACCGGGCGCAGATTGTGGAGCCTGTCGCGCTTGCTGGCCCGCAATCCAGGACTACCGCCTGGAGCTCCCGTTGATCGGCAAATGCAAGTGCTTCCTTCACGCCGCCTGCCGGCTCACTCGTGAAGCCGTCCACCCCCAGAATGTGGCTGAGGAACAGATACAACTCCGCATCTTGCGAACAGATCAAGACCAGTGGCTTCATCAGCGCTACCCCAAGAACCACATCGGCCTCGACCGCCTCGATTGAGAGGGCTGGCCATCGCATGTCCTCAAGGCCTGACATGATCCCCTTGCTCGAAAATCGATACCATCAAGCCCGTGCCACCTCGGGATAGGCTTCAATGGCTGCGGTCGCATCGCCGGCCAGTTTCGTGCCCGCCGCGGCGAGTTTCCAGAACGTCTCGAAGCCGAACCGGTGGACGTCGCGCAGGGTCTTTGACAGAACGACCAACCGCCCGGCGGTGAAGAGCACGCGCCCGAAGCCCTCGTGGCTCATCTCCATCATCGGCGATGCCATCAGGCCCGTGCGCTCCTCAATCGCAAGCCCGACGGCGGTGTAGAACTTATCGAGCCTCCACAGCACGTCCGGATCGGGATCGCCGATGATTGGAATTGCACGGCGCTGTTCCCTGGTGATGATGAAGTCGCCCAGCAGCTCGGCGTCCGATTTGCCTTCCCATGACCCGTGGGAATCATTGGCACGGATCAGCCGCACGAGGCATTTGACGAACGAGGTGGCAAGGGCCGCCTCGTCCTCGGTGGCGGCAGGGCTAACCTCGGCATCAGACATTTCGCTCACTCTTCATTTCAGCCCTCGTCCTCGAAGGAGGGTTTCTGTTCAGCGACACCTGCCTGCGCCAGCACCTTGCGCAGCCAAGGGGGAGGACACGTCCTGAGCATCATCTGCGTGCGCAACAGCACCTCTTGGATGGTCTGGGGCTGCGGCACTTTGATCGGATGGATCTTTGCGGAAACAAGTTTGGCTGCCGAAGGTCCGCCGATCGCCAGACAAAATAGCAGATGACAGCCCTTCAGCGCCTCCACCTTCGGGGTGATGCGGTCGTCGCCCTCAGTTCGGTGCTTCCCGCTCTCGTCGGAAACGTCATCGAAGGCCACGGCTTCGACGAGCTTCCACTCCTCGCGCATCACGTCGTAGACAGCAAAGCGCCTGGCCGAGCCGAAATGGGCGTTGATGTTCTTCATGTCGTGCGTGGCGATTCCCACGCGCAATGCGCCGGCTTGGCGTTCCGGCGTCGGTGCGTGAACCTCGTCAGTGACGAGCGAGAGGCGACGGACGGAGCTCATCTGGCATTTCTCGCGTAAGGAGTGGATCAAACGCCTCAGGCGTCGGCGCGCGCCGGTTGGCTTCGAAAATGTCTGCGACCTCGAAGATCAGGTCGCGGGTCCCCTGGTAGAGGATTGTGAGCTTGTGCTGGGCCCCGAGCCGGTCGAAGATCGGGAAGCCGACCCGCATGAGCGGAATGCCGAGGCGCTGCGCCGCCTGGCGGCCGTGGGAATGGGTGACGAGAAGATCAGCGCCGGCGCCAAGAGCTTCCAGATCGCCGAGATCGCCGATTTGAACCGACTGCGCCGGCACTTCCTCCAGAATTTTCGACATGTCGGTCGTGGTGACCGCCGCCGCGATTTCGGAGCCCATTCCGATGAAGAAGCTCGCGAGTTGGTAGAGTTGGTCTGGTTCAGCAGCGATCGCAATTTTCTTGCCTCCAAAGTGGAAATGTCCGTCGAGCAACGCGTCCTGCAACTGCGCCCGGCGACGGCGCACGCCAGCCGGCGCCGCCGCGCCCGAAACCGCGGATAACAGCGAGACGAACCGGTCGGCGTCCTTCAATCCAGTCAGCGACCGGAACTGCACGTAAGGCACGCCGGTCAACCTCTGCAGCAGCTCGGCCGGGCGGCGCATATGCTCCCCGATCGCGACGCATTGCACAGCCGTGCCAAGCTCGCGGATATCCTCGACGCTGGTGCCGCCATAGGTGGTCGTGACCCACCGGTCGGGCACCGTACCGTCGAGCGAGCCGGAGACGTCCGGCAGAATCACCGGCTTCAGTCCAAAGCTTTCAACCATCTCACGCAAATGCTCGATATCAGCCACAGTGAGGTTCCAGCCAGGCAGGATCACGATCTTCTTCGACTGCCGCGCCTGCTCGCCGGGCCGCGTAATCCTTTCGATCATCGCGGTGACAGCCTTGGCCCAGCCCTCTTCGATCGCGCCATCGAAATCCGGTGTGTTGGCTAGCACCACCTCCGTACCCGCGAGTTCTTCCCTGCGCTTCAGCCTGATATTGGCGATATCGCCTGCGCAGTCTTCGCCCCGGGTTTCCACCAGCGCCGTCGTGCAGACCCCGATCAGTGTTGGCCTTGTGCGGGCCTTGAGGTTGAGGATCGCCTCTTCCAGATGGTCTGCCCCGCCGAGGATCGTCGCCACCTCGTCCATCGCCGTTGTCTGCAGGGGGATGGCTTCCTTGAAATGCCGCACGAAGAGCACGAGCGCGAAACTGGTGCAGCCCTGGCTGCCGTGGAACAACGGCATCGCGCCGTCGACGCCAAGAAAGGCCAAGGCGGCACCCAAGGGCTGCGATGACTTCAGCGGATTGACCGCCGCCGCTTTGGTCTGGGGAAGGATGCGGACCATCGGCTCTCCTCAACACTCGCCGAAATCACCGGCCGTCGTGCCGGCGAATTCCCGGACAACATGCAAGGTCGCGGTCTCGCTTTTCGTGCGCGGCAGTTCCTGCCTCACCGCAGGCTGGCAATCCCATGGTGCCGGTTCCCGCACCTGGCGCCAAATCGGGTTATGAATAGCGAGGTCGATCTGGCGTACGAGTTCCACCATGCCGTGATAGCCGGCGTAAGGATGTTGGCGCTCCTGGTTGATATCGAGCCAGGGTGTCTTGGCCTTCAGGGCGATGAACTGCGTGCGCCCGCCCGACAGCATGATATCGGCCTTGTGTTCCGAGAGCATGGCGTGAAGCTCGCGCGGCGCCATCTGCTCGAACATGTGGTTGTCGTTCTTAAGGATCTGCTTGATGCGCTCCTTGTCTTCGACTGTGGATTTCTTAACGGAGGTGCCGACGATCTCGATGCCGATCTCCATCAGTGCATGGACGACCGACCAGGACTTCACACCGCCGGTGTTTAGCAGCACGCGCTTGCCTTCGAGCCTCGGCCGGTAGGCGGCGAGCTTCTTCCAGGCGATCGCCTCTTCCTCTGCAATCAATACCTCGGTGCGGCCGAGGATCTCCGGATCGGCACCCTTCTTCACGAGCAGCTGAGAGATCTGTCGGAGCGCTTCAGAGGTGTCGGTGATGCCGTAGAAGGAGCCCTCGAAAAACGGGATGCCCCAGCGCTTCTCCATCTTGCGGGCGAGATTGATGAGCGCGGTCGAGCACACCATCATAGCCGCCTGGGCGCGGTGCGCGCCGGCAATGTCGACGTAACGTGCGTCACCCGGAATGCAGGCGCGCACCCGGATCCCGAGCCGATCCAGCAGCGGCTTCACCAGCCAGAATTCGCCGGAGAGGTTGAATTCGCCAAGGATGTTGATGTCGTAAGGGCCGGCATCGTCGGGCTCGGCCGTGCCGATGACATGCTCGAGCAACGCCTCGCCGGCAAGCTTGTTGCCAAGATTCTTGGAGCCGACGAAGCCCGGCGCATTGACCGGCACAACGGCCAAGCCGAACTTTTCCGCCGCGCGCTTGCAGACGGCCTCGATGTCGTCGCCGATCAGCGCCGTCACGCAGGTCGGATAGACGAAGATCGCCGGCGGCCCATACGCTTCCTTGATCTCGCGGATCGCTTTGAAAAGCTTCCGCTCGCCCTGCCCCATCACAACATCGAGTTCGGTGAGATCGGTCGTGAAGCTTGTGCGCCACAGGGTTGGCCCGGACGAAGCCGCACCGCGGTTGTCCCAGGAATTGCCCTCGCAGGCGAGCGGCGCATGGACCAAATGCGCAACGTCGGTGATCGGCTGCAGCACGATCTTGGCGCCATCGAAGGCACAGCCGCCGGCCGCCGCCCCGGGGGTCAGTGGCTTCGAACAGCCCTTTTTGCGCGCCTTGGCATTCTTGCCGCGGTTCTTTTCGCAGGCAGGCTCGTTGAAGACATCCTGGATCTTGGCTCTGAGCAAGGACACTGCGTCGGTCTCCAAAGTCCCTCGGAAAGACGACCGGCCAAAGCCGACCGTCACGCTTAGCGGGTGAGGTCATACGAATAGTCCGTCACGCCCGCCTCGCTTGTCTCGCGATCGAGCTTGTCGAAAATCTTGTCGAGGATCGTCGTCAGGACGCGCAACCCGCCTTGGTAGCCCATCAGCGCAAACCGATGGTGATGGTGGCGGTCGAAAATCGGAAACGTCAGCCGGATCAGCGGCGTGCCGGTGTCGCGCTCCAGATACTTTCCATAGGAGTTGCCGATCAGCAGGTCCACCGGCTCGGTGAAGAGCAGCGAGCGCATCGCCCAGAGGTCCTTGCCCGCCCACACTTGAGCATCCTTGCCGAAGGGCGATGATGCAAGCAGTTCCTTCAACTCGGCTTCCCATGCCGAGGTGCCGTTGGTGGCGAGGCAATGGGTCGGCTCGCCGCCCGTTTCCATGATGAAGCGGGCCATGCCGTAGACAAAGTCCGGATCGCCGTAGATGGCGTATTTCTTGCCGTGCAGCCAGGATTGGCTGTCCGCCATGGCGTCAACAAGTCGGCCGCGCTCCAGGCGGATTTCCTCGGGGATTTGCTTGCCTGAGATCGCGGAGACCTCCACCAGGAAGTCGTCGGTCGCCTGGACGCCGAGGGGGTAATGGAACGAGGCCGTCGCCTGCCCCACTCCCTCGCAATACTCCAATGTTTTGCGGGTGTTGTAATGCTGCAGCGACAGCGTCGCCTCGGCGTTGAGTGCCTCCCTCACGTCTTCGATCTTCGTGCCGCCATCATACATGCGGTATTCGCCGTCCGACGGCGTGTCGAACTGGTCAGAGGCGTCTTGGATGAAGGTATAGGACACGCCTATCAGATCAAGCAGGCGCTTGAGTTCCCGGTTGTTTCCAACACAGAAGCCGTCGAAACCTGGAATGACGTTGATGGTCCCCTCGTCTTCCGTTCGCTCCTCGCCTTTCCAGAAATGCTCCAAAATGCCCTTGACCGTAACGTCGTAGCCGTCGACATGGCTGCCGACGAAGGCTGGCGTGTGGGCGAAAGGCACGTCGAAGTCGCGCGGGACCGAGCCTGCGTCCTTGGCATTCTCGATGAAGCTGTGCAGGTCGTCGCCAATGACCTCCGCCATACAAGTGGTCGAGACGGCGATCATCTTCGGGTCGTAGAGTTGGTACGTGTTGGCGAGCCCATCGACCATGTTCTTCAGGCCGCCGAACACTGCCGCGTCCTCGGTCATCGAGGAGGAAACCGCCGAAGCAGGCTCCTTGAAATGGCGCGACAGGTGCGAGCGGTAATAGGCCACGCAGCCCTGGCTGCCGTGGACGAAGGACATCGTTCGCTCGAAGCCCGCGGCCGCGAACACCGCGCCGAGCGGCTGGCAGGCCTTGGCGGGGTTCACGACAAGCGCCTCGCGAGCGAGGTTCTTTTCGCGGTATTCCCACGTCTTGGTGAATTCGCGTTGGTCCGTAACGACCTGGTCCGGATCCGGACATTCGAAATTGAGCCTCTTCTGGGCGAGCATCTGCCTGTATTCCGGCTCGCGGAACAGGCGCGCGTGGTCGAGAACTTTGTCAGCCGACTGCGGCATGGGTGGTTACCTCTTTTCCACCTGGCCCGCCAAACGGCGGTACAGGGACGTCGAAACGTTTCAGGTCTCCCGCGGACGAAGCGCCACAGGCGTTAAACGGCCTCCCGGCTTCCGGGAGGCCGGTTTTCATTCGGCTGCGATCGCCGCCGAGGGCTCGGCTTTTTTCTTCCAGGGGGCGTCGTAGAGGTTCCAGACCGGGTTGTTGATGGCCAGATCCATGTCGCGGGCGAAGATGGCGAAGCCGTCGTAGCCGTGATACGGCCCGGAATAATCCCAGGAATGCATTTGACGGAACGGTATGCCCATCTTCTGGACCGGGTACTTTTCTTTGATGCCGGAGCCAACGAGATCAGGACGGATCCCCTCGATGAACTTCTCCAGCTCGTAACCAGTCACGTCGTCATAGATCAGCGTGCCCTTCTTCACGTAATGGCCGGTACGCTGATAGTCGTCGTTATGGCCAAATTCATAGCCAGTGCCGACGATCACCATGCCCAGATCCTCATATGCCGTGACGACGTGACGGGGGCGCAGCCCGCCGACATAGAGCATCACCGTCCTGCCTTCGAGGCGCGGCCGGTACTTCGCGATGACGGCATCGACCAACGGCCGGTATTTGGCGATGACCGCCTCGGCCTTGGCCTCGATTTCCGGCCCGAAATGCTTGGCTATCTTGCGCAGAGAGGCTTCAGTCTGGGAGGGGCCGAAGAAATTGTACTCCATCCAGGCGATGCCATACTTTTCCTCCATATGCCGGCAGATGTAGTTCATCGACCTGTAGCAATGGATGAGATTGAGCTTGGCCTTCGGCGCACGCTCTATTTCGGCCAGCGTAGCGTCGCCCGACCAGTTGCCGACCACGCGCAGGCCCATCTCCTCGAGCAGGATGCGCGAAGCCCAGGCGTCGCCGCCGATATTATAGTCGCCGATCACATTGACATCGTACGGGCCGGCCTCGAACTCGAGGTCCTTCTTCTCGAAAACCCAGTCGCGGATCGCGTCGTTGGCGATGTGGTGGCCGAGGGATTGCGAGACGCCGCGGAAGCCCTCGCAGCGCACCGGCACGATTGTCTTCTCGTGCTCCTTGGCCTTGTTGCGGGACACAGCTTCGGTGTCGTCGCCAATCAGGCCAATCGGGCATTCGGATTGCACAGTCATGCCCTTGTTCAGTGGAAACAGTTCCTCGATCTCGTCGATGATCCGTTCCAGCTTCTTGTCGCCGCCGAAAACAATGTCCTTCTCCTGGAAATCGGAGGTGAACTGCATCGTGACGAACGTGTCGATGCCCGTCGTGCCGACGTAGTAGTTGCGGCGTTGAGACCAGGAGTATTGCCCGCAGCCGACCGGGCCGTGCGAGATATGGACCATATCCTTGACTGGACCCCACACCACCCCTTTCGAGCCGGCATAGGCGCAGCCGCGAATCGTCATCACGCCGGGGATGGACTTGATGTTCGATTTGACCTCGCATTCGGAAAGGACCTCGCTTTCCTCGCCAGCCTCGTCGCCGCTCTTTGCGACGCTGAGGTGCTTTCTGCGGCGCTTCGCCGACTTGTCAGGATATTGCGACAGCACCTCCTCGATAAGCTTTGCATGGAGGGCACCGTCATTCTCGTATTCCAGGCTCATGGGACCCCTTTCAAGGTTCAGGGTGACGCCTCACCGACGAGGCGCCGTTCTTTGAAAGGCGCACCAGGTCAGGCGGCGCCTCATGTCACAGCGGTCGCTACTGTGCGGCCGCCTTGGCCGCTTCCTTGACTTGAAGCTCGGCAAGCATCTGCTCGTCCGTCTTCATGATGCCGAAGTCGAGCAGCATGTCCTCGAGCTCCTCCATGGTGATCGGGGTCGGGATGGTGCCCTGGCCCGAATTGCCGTGGATCTTCTCGGCCAGCGCCCTGTATTCCGCGGCCTGCTTGGAGTCCGGCGCATACTGGATCACAGACATCTTCCTGAGCTCGGCGTGCTGGACGATGTTGTCGCGCGGCACGAAGTGGATGAGCTTGGAATTGAGCCTGGAAGCCAGCGCTTCGGCCAGGTCGAGCTCGCGATCGGTTTGGCGCTCGTTACAGATCAGGCCGCCGAGCCGCACGCCGCCCGAATGGGCGTATTTCAGGATGCCCTTGGCGATGTTGTTGGCGGCATAGAGCGCCATCATCTCGCCGGACATGACGATATAGATTTCCTGGGCCTTGTTCTCGCGGATCGGCATCGCGAAACCGCCGCACACCACATCCCCGAGCACGTCGTAGGAGACATAGTCGACATCGTCGTAGGCACCGTTCTCCTCGAGGAAGTTGATCGAGGTGATCACGCCGCGGCCGGCGCAGCCGACACCCGGCTCAGGGCCGCCCGACTCCACGCATTTGATGCCTTTGTAGCCGACCTTGAGCACGTCCGCGAGTTCCAGGTCTTCCACCGAACCTTCCTCTGCCGCGAGGTGCAGGACCGTATCTTGCGCCTTCGCGTTCAGGATCAGGCGGGTGGAGTCGGCTTTGGGGTCGCAGCCGACGATGAGGATTCTCTGCCCAAGGTCGACAAGGGCGGCGAGCGTATTTTGGGAGGTGGTGGACTTGCCGATGCCGCCCTTGCCGTAAAAGGCGATCTGACGCAAACCTGACATGTAGCTTTCCTTCCTTCGTTCCATTCATCGCGGCTGCCGCGACATGAATGCCGGTCGGGCAGCTCTAGCCGCCTCGCACCCAAGGATCTCAAGACTCGTGCCAATTTGGCTGATCGAACTGAAGAATTATTTCATGGTTGCTTTTCAGGGGTTTAGCTTGAGTTCCAAGAAAGGATCGTCGGAACAGCCCGTGTAGCGGACGCGACATTGGCGACACAAAGCGTCGGATCGCGATCCTCAGTCACCGCATTCGGTTGAACCGCATCGTTGTATTGAGGTGGACGAACAGCATCTCGACCCTCTGCGGGATGCTGCGAACTCTTCTGTGCCCGCGAGCTGACGTGCTTGCTCAACGCGTGTCCAAGTGGACACTCCGCCGGCTTTGCGCGCGATCCTAGCATACCACCGATCCACGGCCACTAATCCGGGGCACGGGCGAATAGTTCCGCTATATCAACCCGAGGGACTCGGTTTACTTCTCGGCGCAGGAGTTCAGTATCGGCGTCATCGCCTTCACATGTCCGTCGATCCGCTCGAGCACTTTCGCTGCGACAAGGTCGCGCTCAGGCAGATGCCACCAGTACTCGTTGACGAGTTTGACCGTCTCGACCACTGCCTTCAGGACTGCCGGCTCCGGAAGCCGTGCACGGTTCGCAAATGCTTTCCATCGCGATGCTGCTAGCGCCTTGAACGAGCGCTCTCCTCCAAGCGACAGCGCCATAGCGTCGGCGGGAATATATGGCACGGTGGACAGGACGTCGTAGATTGGCGCAAGCGCCGGCTTGTCGCCGTTACCGGAATAGATCAAAGACCAGTTCTTCAGGTGCATGTCGCCATTGCCGGTGATGACGGTCAGTGCCAGGCGGCGGACGAATTCGAGAGCCGCCGTAGGCGAGACGGCCGCGCCAAGGGCCAAGGCTATGTCGTGATAAGCGGCCCCCTCATATTTGCGCGAGGGATAGACGCCGAAGACCTGAGCGAAATCCTCGATGTGTATCCTCTCGCCACCGGCGCCGCGATCGAAGCGTTTGACGAGGAGGACCTTGCCGTCAGACAGGGTGTTGAATTCTTGGGGAATATCCTCGAAATCGGACTTCTCCACCAGTTCGCATTCAGGAACCTCCATGCCGATTGCTGCTGCCAGCGCCAGGTTGGCGAATTCGTTCTCGGAAACGCCCGGAAAAGCCGTCGAAGGGAACTTGGCAATGTACCGGCCCTGCTCGTCGTCCATTGGCAAGGTAAGGCCGCCACCTTTTCCAATGTTCTTCATGACCGACAGCTTCATCTGCACGCCGGCAAGCGAGAACCGCGCCTTGCGCTGATCCTTTGAAGCGTCCTGCGAAACCGCTATCGCGCCGTCACTGGGTAATGCCCGTACGGCTCCCGGCAGATCGTTGCCCAGCGCCGCTAAAAGGTCGAAATCATTGCCTGGCCGCACATTGCCTTCGTGGTGCCTTTCCATCGCCTCGCGCAATTTCTCCTCCGGCAGGAGGTTCGCGAAGAAAGCGGGCAAGGCGCTTGGCACAGGCTTCGGATCTTTCCGCAATCCTCCCGTCGCTGCACGGAACGACAGGCTGAGAACCGGAAAGCCGCCCGTCGCGCGGTACGCCTCATCGAAGTTGAATGCATTGAAATCGCCCGGCGTCCTGACGATTGTGCCGATCTTCACTGCGTTCAAGAGCACGTCCAGCGACGTGATCGTCTTAGGTGCGCGAAAGACTGGAGGCATGATCGTCATCATCAGGTTGAGAAACAAAGGCGGGTCGATCGTCATAATCATACGGACGCAATAGAGCCTGGACAGCCGGCACCATGACTTGCGGAACCAGCATCATTTCCAGACCGAGCGCTCGAGCGATATTCATGAGCGTTGTTGCACGCGCGGCTGAGGCTCCCTTTTCGACGTCGCGATATCGGGGACGGGATATACCCGCCAAATCAGCAACCTGCTCCTGCGTCATCGCAGCGGCCAGCCTCGCCTGCCTGAAAAGCCCACCGATTTCCCGCAGAATTTCCGATTCAGAGTCCATCATGATACCTATTCGATCCATTCTAATGCGCGATGATACACAAGGGTATCTCATCCAACGAGCAAGTCAAAGCTTTTATGATCTGTTTGGGTATCATATTAGAACATAATGATATGCAAAGGTATCAATCCCCTCGTTCGGGGATCTCCCTGCCTTTGCGCCGCGCGGCGCACGGCATTCCTTGGAGAACAGCTGACCCGGTGCGTACGCCGCTGCGAAAACGGCCAACGAAAGAATATCCAGCGAACGGCTATTTTGACCTCGGCGCCGATGCGCCCGACGGTGGCCCTATGAACGCGAAAGAGACGAGCGATTCCAGCTGCCGGACGGCCTTCATTTAACATGTCGATGATTTCGGAGCGCTGATCGAAGCCCAGCCCGGAAACGGTTGGAAGCGCTTAAAAGGGGCCGGATCGGGATCGCACGATGTGATCGGCGATCTGCTGCATGGGCTGGATCTTCATGGCAATATTAAACCAGTCGATGATGTGGGTCGTCGTTTTGGGCGGCGCGGGCAGCCGCTAAAGGATTTGGCCCCGTCCGAGAACACCGTCACATCCCCAAAGCCGCTATATCCTTCCTGGAGAGAGTGAAGAGCACGATCGCGGATTGCCTGCTGGTCGGTACTGCCGGTAACGAAATAGAGACCGCCCCTTTGCACCCCGTCCCCCGCGGCCGCATCTGGCCACGACGAGCTCGAAAATTCGCGCCGAATGTTGATCAGCGCTACGAACGTGCACCGTATCAATGCTGATGACGAACTCTTTGCGACGATCTCCGGGAAGCTGCATCCCAAGCTGGCATCGGTCATCCGTTTGGGACCTCGCGCGCCAAGTTTCCTGCATGACCTATCGTCGAGCCGCTTGCCGATCCTGATGGTGCGCTTCCGCACGGTCCCATGCGTCTCAGTCGGTTCAGTGGGCAGAAATCGGCCAGCACCTTCTCCGCCTGCCGGTAGGGCAGCATGCTTCCTAGTCGCGCCGTCAGTTCCACTAGCTTGCGCGCCAGTTCGGCCTTGATCCGTTCGTCTTCGAGGTCGCTGGCGCGGATCTGGTAGGGCGCGCCGCGCATGACCTGCTCGGCGGGTGAGAGGCCATCCCTGATGAACCGGCGGATTTTGACGTGCGACACGCCGAGCTTCGCGGCCGCATCCGACATAGTGAGCCACTCGCCATTCTTGTCGGACGAGCGATAGCCGCTGATCTTGTGCACCGTGCGCAGCGATTGGACGCGACGCGCGGTCCAGGTCTTTCCCTGACCGGTCTGCATGCCCATGCGGTTGAGTGTGGCAGCGATTTCGGCATCCGACCACCGGGTTGCCATGGATCGCATGATCGCCAGAGCCTCCTCAGGCGTACGCTGGCCATGCTCTCCGGATTTGGGCTTGCGAACCCGCACTGACCTGCGAGTGCTGGCCTCCATGCCAGTGGATGGTCAAGATCACGTCGCGCGCATCGTCATCGACATCCGCCACGATGTCCTTGATGAGCGCGCGCAGCAGTTGCTGACGACAGCGCATGTCGACACCCGGCGCATTCCAGGTGGCCTTGAGATCCTGGGCGAGGCCCGTGAAGTCCGGAACCGCGTCGACAGGCTCCACACGCTGGACTTCGCTGAGCCGGGCCTCGCAGGTCTCCACGCGCCTGAGCGTGGCTTCCCAACTCCTCTCGAGCTGGGCCGCAATAAGCCGGTTCTCCGGGTCGCAGGCCGCATAGCGGCGCTCGGCGAGCGATGCCTCGTAGCGCGCCTGCTGCAGGTCCAGCTCGATCATCTGCCGGCGCCTGGCCTCGCTCTCCAGCTGCATCCGTTCAGCCTCCAACGCCGCTTCGATCGCCATCGGCGCAACCGCCTCCAGCGCTTCGCGGGTCACCGCCGCGTCGGTACGAAAGCCGTTGAACGACTTGCATCGCGCCTGTGCCATCATGAGGTTGCCGCGCTCGCAGCGATATACCGGATAACCTTGGCCGCGTCCGGCATACATGACAACCAGTCTTCGCCCGCATGCCATCAGGCCCCATGTAGTCGACGTCCTTGAGCCGCTGGGCACCCCCTGGGTCTCCAACTCGGCATAGGCGTTCGCACTAGGCTCTGTCCGGCAAACCGTGCGGCGCTTCTCCTCCTCCTTGGCTTGCCCGTAGTGAGCTGGGCCTTGCTGCGTTTCGAGCTTTCGGGGTACTCGGCCGGCCTTGGCATCGGTAAGCCACTCGTTGCCCTTGGTCCTCTGGATCGCCTTGACCTGTTCCTCGGCAAGAGGACCGTACATTGCGTCCTCATCGAGCTTAGTTCGGGCGGTAAAGCTCTTGGCGTTCGCGGCCTGCTGCTGCTCCGTCTCGGCACGGGATATGAGGCCGAGACCCTTGTCCGTGTAGCCGGAGATGTCAAGCAGGGGGCCGATGCCGCCGCGCTTGTTGTTGAGAATGGGCGAGGCGGGTGAGGGGATCGCGCGGCCACAACTATCGAGTTAGGCCGCTCGGATTTTTCCGCCCAATTGAGGCGGTCGCATCTTCATTGTCGGGCAATGCGTCCCGGCGGGATAGTTCGACCATCGAGCCGGCGACGGGAGGGACAGTTAAGTCAGGGCTAAAGAACATTGCCTCGTTCCCTGCCCTCTGTTTCTCGCGCTGTAGCCGATTGAATAGAAAAGCGCCCTCTCGTGGCGGTAGAGGCCCCGGATCGGCTCCACATCGTCATAGGACACAATCCAGTGAATGCCGTGCAGCAATGAACGTACCAACTTCGACACGTCATCGTGGTCTCCCGGCCCGTAGGAGTTGAAATAGAGTTGGCCTCCTTTGAGGAAATATGGCGGGTCGAGATAGACCAGCGTCTTGTCATTCCAGCTCTCGGCGCGAGTGCCCAAAAATTCCACGGCATCCAAGTTGGTCAACCGTATGCGGGACCGCAGGAGGGCTATCCGCTGGATACGCTCTATCAGCTCGGCCTTATTGAACCGGGCATCGATCTTCCAAGGGCCGGTCTGGTCCCTGCCGCCGATGATGCCGCCATTAAGGATGCCGGATCGGTTAGTACGATTGAGGAAGAAAGTTGCAAATCCAAGTTCAATAAGTTCGTCCAGATTTGCCCGATGAAACGCTGATTTGCACCGATCCCACGTGTCAATGTCGATGGTGCAATCACGGATCAGGCGGCAAAGGGCCTCCGTCTCATTGACAACGCAGGACCAGAAGGCAAAAATCGGCCTGCTGATGTCGTTTATCTCAACTCGCCGGACGAGCCCCGTCAGAAGCAACTCCCACGCGACGGAAGCGCCTCCGGCATACGGTTCGACGTAGCGGCCGTCCACTAGTCCGTTGTCTCTGACAATCGCCGCGACAAACGAGGCTAGTTTTCCTTTGCCTCCTGGATAGCGCAGCGGTGAAAACCGGCCGGTCGGGACCAATGAGCCGCCCTCCCTCATTTTGCAGGCCCGTAGACCGCTATGAAAAGGGGTTCGGCAACGTCCCAAACGTTTCGCAGCGTGTCGACAGAAGGCACGTGATATTTCCCATGTACGTAGTCGTTAAGAGCCTGGATTGACGCAGGATCGGTTGAATTGGTTAGAATTCGTGTAATGCTCCGAAGATCGTCCTTTTTCGCAGCCCTCTTTGCCACCAAATCATCCATCACGATTTGTGATCGCTGTTTCAGGTCGTAGCGTTGGTTCTTGGCCGAGTTCCAGTCGGAAAGCCTCTTATCTGCGATGTAGCCGTCTATCGTATTTTCGATAAAGGCTCGGAGTACATAAGCACACGCCAGCGGCGTGATCTTCAAATTTATCTTTGAAGCTTCAAAAAGGAGGCGCTCCGCCTTCTCGGATGGGGGCACCGCAAAACGATGGCTGCGAGGTGCAAGGGTTATGCGAGGCGGTTTTGCCTTGGACCGCTTTACCGGCTGTGGGATTGCGGTTGGTTTCGCCTTTTGTCGTGGCCGAGTTCCCCCGCCGGAAACGGTTGCATCCCTGAACCGAACCTTTTTGCTTCCCGGTTTGCTATTCTTCAGGTCGTCGGGAAGGTCGGCGACATACTCCTCAAAGTTCTCCTTCCTATTGTGCGTTCGGGTAGTCACAGTGCCGTCAGCCACGTCAGACACAATTGCACTCAAGACTTTAATGGCTGTCACCGGCTTGGCGGAGAACTCGGGTACGGTCTCATCGCCAGATTCGCTGACCGTTAAGCCGAGCAATTCACGAATGGGCTTCGCCTCCAGAAACCGCCGGAGGACGCTGGCCTTATCCGTCAGCTTCTCCTCGATCCGCGCCCATCATCACCAAAGGTCGAGTTCTTTTTGACAAATTCGATGACATCTAAGACGCTGCGGTCTCTCTGAAAGCGCTGTATCTCAAGCGGCCCCCAATATGTGCGGGCCTCACCTTCCATTCCGCGACCATGCCGCCGTAGTATCCATTCGTCGGCGGCCGCCCGCTCATCGAACAAAACGGCATCCACTTCCTCATTTGACGCCGGGTCATACCCGTTCGATACCGCTGCCAACTTCTGCCGCAAGTTTGCAGAAATCGGGATACCCTGTAATAGGGACGGCTGGCGTAGCGCCATAAGGGCCGCGAGCCTCCGGTTTCCGTCCACGACAATAAATTCGTCCGGATCGGTCTCACTAGCGATAACGTAGAACGCATCTCCCGGATCAAGGCCATGGTCCTTGATACTCCCCATCATGGTTTTGAAGTGGCGCGGATCGAACTCGATCATCGAGCGCAATGCATCAGGTTGCGTGTCGGCGCTCACAATTCGGGGATTGTCAAGGTCCAACAGAAGTTGGCTGACGTTTACTTGGATTTTTTCCATGACTTCCCCCTATCGCTCCGCGAGCGAAGTTATGACCAGTGCAATCGGCGGGGGCAAGAGTTTTGACTGGTGCCTTACGGTTCATCAACCAGAAATGATCCGCTGCCCGTGGGCGGTAATATCGATTGCCTAAGTGTCTGAATCGGAATGACCGCCATGTTTTCAGGTCCTTGCGAGGCGTCGGGTGGAGCATGCGGATGTTTGCGATGAAGACCCAGGCCTGTGCGGATTCGATGGATCGCTCGAAGTCCTTGGCCAGCCTTCGGCATCTGCCCAGCCATGCGAAGGTCCGCTCGACGACAGAAGAATGGGTGGAACAATCTGTCGAGCGCCTTGATTGCCGATGATGGGGCAATCGAGCCAAGCCAATCCACGAACTCACCTCATCCTCGTCCCGCGAAGGACAGCTTTTCCACCGGTGGGTGGAACTGGTGTCGTCCCGTCGGGGGGGCGACGTTTATCAATTGTTCAGCCGGCGACCGGCATCATTTCCGTCCTGGTCCAGCGGAACTGTGTGCCGTCGCTCCAGATGCGATGCATGATCACCGCCAGCCGGCGGGCGAGCGCAACGATGGCTTTCTGCTGGCCGCGCCGCTTGGTGACGTCCATCGCTCAGGCCTTCAGCCAGGACCATTTCGTCACCCGCGTGAGCAGGGTCTGCGCGGCCTCGTAGAGCAACGTTCGCATCATGCCGTCGCCGCATAACGAGATCCCGCCCACCCGACGGCTTTCGCCCGATTCGTGGAGCGCCGGCGTCAGGCCCAAAATCGGACCGACCGCCTTGGAGTTGCGGAAGCGGGCGGGGATATCGATTGTCGCGGTGTAGGCCAGCGACACGACGGGGCCGACACCGGGGATCGACATCAGCCGGCGGCAAACCTCATCATCCCGGACGATCGCCAGAAGCTTGCGGTGCAGGGCGGCATAATTCTGGCGCAGCTTGCGGCGCGCGTCGAGCAACGGTTCGACGATCTCGGCCAGATCGGGCATGCCTTCGGTGAGCTCGCGGATCCGCTCCTCAAACTTGACCGCACCGACCTTGCCAACCTTGAGACCGAAGTTGCGCAACAGCCCGCGGATGTCGTTCTCGATGGCAATCGCCTTGTCCTTTAAGAGCTTGCGCGCCGTCAGCAGCGCCCGGCGCTTCTGACTCGTCAGGGTCTTGACATGCACCGGACGGAACAGATTGACCCGCATTATCTGCGCGATCCCGCGCGCATCATTGCGGTCGGTCTTGTTCGGCTGCGCCTTCAGGAATGCCTTGGTGTGACGCGTCTCAATGCAAACCACTGGCAAGCCGGCTTTGGCAAGCCCCTTGAACAGCCATTGCGACAAAGGTCCGGCCTCAAGCCCGACGCGTTTCCACGTCTCGGTGAAAGAGACCGCAATTTGCATCGTCGACGAAACGGGCACGGTGTGCCGCGAGGTGATCGCATGAGGTCCACAACATCGGAATTTGGTCTCTGCGAGGACCGCTCGCAGGCAGGCCGCGCCTGCCGCGATGCCTTCCTCGGCCTCAGGCACCAGCCTAAGCCCCGGTAATCAAAACGATAGATGGGACATTCTCGGCGGTTCGATTTGGTGCCCTAAGCCGCCTCATGATTCACGACCGCGTTCTGCAGCGCTGCCATGATCTTCTTGCTATCGCGATCGACAAGCCGATGTCGCCGTGGAACACGGCTCTCCCAGCTCACGTCTATGCGGACCTCCTTCCGGCATGTGTCGCCAAATCGCTCCGGCCCTCGCGTAACCGTCCATTCCACCGCCATCGCTTTGTCTCAAGACGATGCTGATGGACTGCTCGAGCTTAACAACCCATGTTTGACCCCAGAGCATTACCGGTCTCCGCAAGACCGACCGCGCATGACTCGGGGTCAATGTGGATCGCTACTCCTTCATTGCAATGGATTTGCACCATCTGCTCCTGCCGGTCTCCCGGCGCACCTGGTGTTCCGACGCTTTCAGGGGCTCAGCTCGCTCGGCGTGACCGATCACACTGATCAAGCATCGACATAGCCGTCGAATACCGCTTTACTCTCGGCTGCCGTTCGGGCATGGTGGGGCGCCTCCCTGATCACGAAGCAGCACCCGAACAAGCCCGCGACCAGCGGAATCCCCCGCTTCCGAGACTTTCTCACTCAGGTCACTAGGCGCCCGCCGCCACGTGCGGGCGACGCCGGCATCAACCGGTGGGCAGATGCGCCGAGGGCAACAAGCGCGCCTGACGCAACGCCGCCAGATCAGCCGAGCCGGTGCAGAAGCAGGCGACGGCCAACTGGCGGATGACGATCTCGAAATGCGCGACAACTGCCTCGGTGGATACCGTAGCCGCGCGCAGCACGCCGGCCGCCTGCCCGGCGATGTCCGCGCCCAGGCGGATAGCCTTGGCCACGTCGACGCCGTCGCTGATCCCGCCCGACGCGATCAGCTTCACCGCAGGCAGCGCCCGACGGACCGCCTGCACGCAGGCCGGGGTCGCAATCCCCCAATCCGCGAACGCCACCGCCACTGCGCGGTCGGCGGCATCGCGGGCGCGCTCGCTTTCCACCGCGGCCCAACTGGTGCCGCCGGCGCCGGCGACATCGATCACCGCCACGCCCGCCTCGACGAGCGCACAGGCCACCGAGGCGGACAGGCCCGACCCCACTTCCTTGGCCACGATCGGCACGCCCACGCTGCGTGCGGCGCGAGCGATCTGCGCCAGGACGCCGCGCCAGTCGCGGTCGCCCTCCGGCTGTACCGCTTCCTGCAGCGGATTGAGATGGACGATGAGTCCATCGGCCTCCAGTGCATCCACCGCCCGGCGTGCAAGGTCCAGGCCGTCGGCCTGGCGCAGTTGCGCGGCGCCGATATTGGCCAGCAAGGGAACGTCTGGGGCGAGGCGGCGCAGCGCGCGCGTTAGCCCCTGGGAGTTGCGGGATTGCAGGCTTACGCGCTGCGAACCGACGCACATGGCGATCCCCAAGGCTTGCGCTGCCTCGCTCAGATGGCGGTTAACGGCCTCGGCGCGTGGCATGCCGCCGGTCATGGAGCTGATCAGCAGAGGCGCGCGCATGGTCTTGCCCAGCAGCGAGGCGCTGAGGTCGATCTGCGTCAGGTCCAACTCGGGCAATGCGCAGTGTTCGAAACGAATGTACTCCCAGCCGGCAGCGGCCTTGGCCCGCGCCGTTCGCCGATCCAGCACGATGTCCAGGTGGTCGTCCTTGCGCCGGCTCAGCTTGGTGTCGCTGATGCTCGCTCCATCAGCGGCATCGGGCGACGGCGTAGAGTCGGATCGGACCGACGGCAGCGCGCGAACGCCGCCGTTTTCCGCGCGTTCAGGCCGGGGCACGCTGGCCTCCGCCCGCAGCGTCGCTGCGGTAGCGGCTGGTCGAGGTCTCGTAGTACTGCGCGCGGATGGCCGCCATGGCTTCGATCAACGGTCCCCACGGCGGGGGAAAGCGTTCTTCCGCCATCACCCGGTGCAGCATGCGCGTATGGCCGGCCAGCTCGTCGTTGAGGAACTCCACCACAGGCGTGGCCGGATAGCGCTGCAGCAGCAGGATCGCCGCGTTGTCGGCCTCGCCGGCCGACCTATCCTTTTCGCGTCCATGCAGATCGTTCTGCAAGCGCCCTATCGCGGAGATGAGCCGCAGGACCTGGCGAAACGCCGGGCGCGCGCGCAAGGTCGCCATGTCCAGCCCCCATAGCAAGGACAGGCAACAGAACACGTTCGTGTAGGCGATCGAATCGATGCCGTTGTGCAGGTACTCGGCGTAGGACCAGCGTTCCGCCCCTGCCGCCTGCGCGTGTCCGGCGCGCAGCGCCGCGCAGTAGCACCGGGTATCGTCGAGAAGCTGAGCATAGTCGCGACGATCGTAGGCGAGCGCGGCGAGCGAAGCGCGCAGCACAGCACAGCCCTCGAACCCGGGGAGCACGCACGGCACGCCCTGCCCCAGCGCCTGCTCCACCGCGGCCAGCTGCTCCGGCGCGATCAGGCCAAGGTCGTTGCAGTCGTCGAGCCAGAAGAGCAGCGCCAGTTCGCGATAGAACGCCACGATCAGCGTTTCATCCTGCAGATCGCGGCCGGTGCGGGCGCTGGTGTCGCGCAGACTCGGATGGATGCGCTGCAGGATGTACTGGCCGCCCCTGACTGCTTCCACAGCATGCTCGTCGGCGAACCCCGTCAGGGAACGCCCCCACTCCAGCACCTGCTGCAGCGCGCGATCGGTCGGGATCATGCTGCTCCTGTTCCCTCAGCCGAGACGCGCCGCCCCCAACGAAGCGCTAGCCACAGCCCGGCGAGTTCGGCCACGCGCACCACCCGCGTGGGGCAATACAGTTCCTTGCCGATCCACAGCGGCGTCTGGGGCAATGCATGCGCCGCATGGCGGGCGAGCATCCACTCCAGCGTGCGCGCGACCGCCTGCGCGATGCGCCGTCGCCCTGCCGGCTCTTCGGTCCCGTCTATGTGCAACGCGAACAGCGCATAGGCGGTTTCCTCGAATGTGGACGCGCGACCGGCGCCCCAGCCGCCGTCGTCGCGCTGCGCCTGCAGCAGCGCCGCCAGCGCGCGCTCGTCGCGCCACTGGGGCTTGCCTTCCGCCAGCGCAGCGACCGCATGCGCGGTTGGATACAGCCACGAAACGTGCCATTTTTCGTTGTCCCATACACCGTGGGCGTTGCGATTGGCCTCCACGTAGGCGCTGGTGCAAACGGCGGGCTTTCCCAACATTCGCAACGCATGCAGGGCATGGATGTTGGTCGACACCGAGGCATTGCGCTCGCCGGGGAAGGTGACGAAGCGCTCGCCGGTTGCGAAATGGCGCAATGCATCGACCGCCGGGTCGCGGCCTGCAAGGCGAAGGACGCACAACGCAACGGCGGTGTCGTCCGCATCGGCCGCGAAGTGCAAGGCCGGCCCCAGACCGCGCACTCCGAGGCGGGCGTCGAGCTGCGCGACGATCACTTGCACCGCCTCGGCGAGCGCGGGATGCGCCAACAGACCCGCCAGATGCAGGGTGTATAGCGACCAGCATGGCTCGAACACATTGATGGGCCAGACGTTGGGAACGACACCTTCGATGCCGGTGCGCGTCGCCCGCGAGGCCGCCTGCAGATACGCGTCGGCGCGCCCGACCTGCGGCGTGCTCCCCTGTGTCACGGCGAGCGCGCGCCACGCGGCGGTGGCCGCCGGACTGATGCCGATGCTGCCGTCGTCGTCCGGGCATGCGGTGGTCGGCGACGTCCCCCAGGCTTCCCAGGAGTGCAGCAACGGATGGCCGCTCGGCAACGTCGCAACCGCCCCCAGCTTGTCCAGGCATGCTTGGCGCAACGGCAACAGCGCCGGGTGGCGCGGAAATGCCACGCCGCCCTGTAAGGATGCGGCCTCGCCGCACAACTGCGGCAGGATCAGCTCCGCGCCGATCGGCGCGTCTTCCGGCACCGCATGCGCGTAAGGATCGGGCTGGCGCTCGATGAACCGGGTTGCAGCCTGGACTGCGTCGGCAGCGCCGGGAAGAGGATCGGCATGCTGCAATGCCAGCAACGCCGCCCACGTGGGCGCATGGCGAAACAGCGGGAAGTCCGCACTTCCCCATCCGCCATCGGCCTGTTGCTGCGCGATGAGCCACGCGTATGCGTCCTGCCGACCGGTGACGTTGCCGTGGAACTGCAGAGCTCGCGCCGTGTCGTAGACGGACGGACCGATGCTGCCGCCGTCGCTCATCTCGCTCAGCAGGTGGCGCAATTCGGAAAGGATCTGTTCGGACAGCGCGTTCACGCGGGATGTTCCTTCTGCAGAGGGCTAACGAGAACAGAAACGGGCAGACGCCGCGCACGTCGCCGCCGACACGGACACAGTGCAGCATGCAGCGCCCGCCGGCCGATCGCAGCAGCACAGGGGCGAGTTCATACCGGACAGGCGCGCTCACGCGTATGGCGCGGACAGATACACGTTGGCCCGCTGCAGCATCTGCGCCAACCCTTCCGCACGCGGCCCCAGAGGGGCGATGGCCTCCCCGGCGTCGTGCAACAAGAACAGCGCGAACTGGCGCGCTGCCTGCAGCCCCATGATCGACGCGCAGGTCGGCTTCTGCGCCGCCGCGTCCTTACCGGGGGTCTTGCCAAGAGTCGCGGTATCCGCCGACGCGTCGAGAATGTCGTCGGCCACCTGCAACGCCAGGCCGAAACAGGCGCTGTAGCGATCGAGCGCACAGTACAGCGCATCGTGCGCGGCATCCTCCGCGATGGAGTATAGCGCGCCCATGCGAACCGACGCGCGTACTAGCGCTCCGCTCTTCATCCGGTGCATCGCCAGGATCCTGTCCAACCCGGCGTGCTTTCCGACCAGGGACAGATCCATCGCCTGCCCGCCTGCGGCACCCTCGGCGGACACCGCCTGCGCCAGTTCGCGCACGAGCGCGATACGGTTGTCGCCCGGCGCATCCAGGCTCGCCAGGGTTAGGAAGGCGTGGGCCTGCAGCGCATCGCCGACCAGGATCGCAGTGGCTTCGCCGAACTTTACGTGCACGGTCGGAAGGCCGCGGCGAAGCACGTCGTCGTCCATCGCGGGCAGGTCGTCGTGGACCAGGGTACAGGCGTGCATCATCTCGATGGCGGCGCCAACGTCGTCGAGCATGTGCGCCGGCGTGCCCGCCAGTGCGCCGGCAGCCAGACAGAGCAAGGCGCGGGTGCGCTTCCCGCCATGCAAGGTGGCGTAGCGCATGGCCGCCATCAGCTCTGTCTCACCGTCGTCTTCGGCGCAGAGCAGACGCGCCAGCGCCTGTTCGACCCGCTTTGCGCCGTCCTGCATCCAGATCTGCGGGAGCAGGCCGCCAGATGCGCCGCGCGCCTGCGCGCCCAATCCGCCGGATGCGGAAACGCCGATTCGGTCGCGTGGAGTGGAACCGGTCTGCATGTTTTCATGTCCTTGTAGCTGAGACGGCCACGGCGAGCGCAAGCCGTCACGGTGTTGCCGGCGTCACGAGTGCGTGCGCTGTGTGCAGCAATGCCGCGCCCCGCCGGCGCCGCTGCCTTGCCACACAGGGCATGCGATGCCAGCTCATGAGAAGCCTATGCGGATTGCCATGGACGGATGTGCGGTCGGGTAATAGCGCCGGCCCTTTTCGACGTCGCTCAGCAACTGCGGCCGCACCCCGTCCTTGTGCATGGTCAGCGCCAAGGCGATGCAGAACTGCACCATTTCCAGCCATACCAGGTGGTAGCCGATGCAGACGTGTGGGCCGGTACCGAACTGCAGCATGTCAACCGGCCGGATCGGCTCTGTGCGTAGCAGCCACCGCGCCAGGCGGAACTGATCAGGCGCCTCGTGCAGCAGCGCCGAGGTCGAGAAATGCAGCAGCGGGATGCATAGATGGGTGCCCGCGGGAATGCGCCGTTGGCCGAGTTGCAATTCCTGCAGCGCGCGACGCGGCAGGAGCGTGGTCGCCGGATGCAGGCGCAGTGTCTCGCGAAACAGCGCCTCGGCGACCGGACACTGCGCCAGGTCCGCGTGCAGGGTCGGCACCGCGCCCACGCGTTGCGCCTCCTCGACCAGGGCGTCCCACAGCACAGGCTGCCGCGCCAACTCGATCACAATCCAGGCCATCGTCGAGGCAGTGGTGTCGTGACCGGCAAGCAGCAGCAAGCGAATATTCGCGATCAGGACGTCATCGGAGAGCGGACCGTCGCTGCGGTCGAAGGCGCTCACCATGTCGTTGATCAACCCGGTGCGCGCGGCATGCGCGCGCGCATCGCGGACGAACCGGCGCAACAGCGCGTCGCTCCAGTCGCGGGCGGCACGGCCGCGCCGCACGGGCAGTCCGGGCAGGGCGCCCGGGGGGGCGACGATCCATTGCACCAATTGCCGGTACTTGCGATGCCATCCCGGCAGATCCTGCGCGGGGATTCCCATGAGGCTGAAGATGAGCTTCAGCATCAGGTCCCCGGTTTCGCGCAGGATGGTTACCTCGCCGCGGGCGCGCCACGCCTGCACCCGCGCCTGGATGACGGGCGCGAACAGGTCGCCGATCCCGGCCTGGGTCAGTCCCTTGGGCAAGAACGCTGCCTTGATGGCATCGCGCGCCTGCCGGTGCGCGCCGCCGTCCAGGGCAACCAACGTTCCGCCAAGCAATTCGGGCGCGATCTCTTCGATCAGCGCCGAGGACACGTCCTTGTGCTTGAGCAGTGAGAAAGCGTCCGGATCCACACAGGTCATCAGATGTCCGGCAGGGCCGAAATCCAGCCAGAAGTGGCTGCCCAGCGTCCGTTGCGCGCGCTCCAGCAGGCGCGGCAGGTCGCAGACAATGGCGGGAAGATGCCCGACCAGGGGGAAAGCGCCAGGCATTACCGGCATGTCGCATCGCAGCCGGTGCCGACGGTTGAGTGGGTTGAGCAGCATGTCCATCAGCAGCGCGCCGCCGCCGCCGATTCGGTATCGCCGGCAGGGCGCGCGGCGCAGCTGTTGCCACCGTCGGCGTATGTCGGCACATGCGCCAGCATGCCGCCGTCGATGCACACGACCTGGCCGGTGATGAACGCAGCATCGTCGGAGAGCAGGAACGCCACGAGTGCGGCAACGTCCTCGGGACGGCCGACGCGCGGCAGGAGCTGGTGCCGGCGCAGATGCCGTTGCATGCACTCGTCCAGCTTGGCGAGGAGACGCTCGGTCATGATAAGACCCGGCGCAACCGCGTTGCAGCGGATCTGAGAGTGACCGTACTGGGTGGCGAGCGAGGCCGACAGCATGTTCATCGCCGCCTTCGACGCGGCGTAGGACGTCTGCGCCGTGTCACCGCTGAGCCCCTGGCACGACGACATGTTGACGATCGCGCCACCGCCGCGGGCGATCATCCGTGGGATGGCCTGCCGGCAGCAGAGCAGCGTGCCGCGCAGATTGGTCGCCATGGTCTGATCCCATACCGCCAGGTCCAGGTCGAGGATGGCGCGGTCGCGCGGGGTCAGATGCATGGCGCTCGCATTGTTCACCAGCAGGTCGACCCCCCCGAAGTGCCGCTCCGCCGTCTCGAACAGCGCTGCCACCGCCTGCTCATCAGCGATATCCATGGCTATGGGCAGCGCGTGGCCTGCTTCGGCCGCGATCTGCGCGGTGCAGGCGATGGCCGCCGAGCCATCAATGTCGGCCACCACCACTCTGCCGCCCCCGCGCGCGATGGCGAGAGCGCATGCCTTGCCGATGCCGGCGCCGGCGCCGGTCACCACGGCCACCTTGCCTTCAAACCGTCCCATCGTGTCTCCTGAATTGCACTGGTCTTTCGCAGCATGCCGCTCGGCCTCCACCGGAGAAGGCGCAGGGTCGGCGCTGGCGCGCTCGTCATGGCCAGCGTCGCTCTCGATGACACGAATGGCGGCGACCGGGCACTGGTTGGCCGCAAGCCGCACGGCGGCGTGCAGCGCCTGCGGGACCGTCGCCACGCACACTTCGGCCACGCCGTCCGGTTCGCGCTGGCGAAAGGTGCCCGGCAGCGTCAGCACGCACTGCCCGGTCGTTCCGCACAGATCCTGATCGACCACGACGCGCATCTCAGCCCTCCTGCCCATGCAGCCGTACCGGCAGCGCGCGGAATGTCCTAAGGAACGCGGAGGGCTCCCGGGTCGGCTGCTCGGCCAATGCCAGCGTGGGGAAGCGCGCCTGGATCCGCGGCAGGCTTTCGGCCAACTGCACCCGGGCCAGTTGGGCACCAAGGCAGAAGTGGATGCCGTGGCCGAAGGTCAGCATGATCTTCCCGTCGATCGACATGCCAGGACTGGTGCCGTAGAACCGCACGGGATCGAAGCGATCGGGATCGGCGAAGGCGTCCGGGTCGCGATTGCCGGCCGCGATGAGCACGCGCACGTCCGCGTTCTTCGGGATCACCACGCGGCCCAGTTCGATGTCGCACTGGGCGATACGCGGAATGGAGCTGAACATGGCGGGCGCGTCGTAGCGCAGGGCTTCTTCGACGAATGCCTTCACCCCCACGGCATCTCCCTTCAGCCAATGCCGCTGTTCGGGATACGCCAGCATCGCCAGGACCGCATGGCCGATGGCCGCGGCAGTGGTGGCGAAGCCGCCCAGCAGCATGCCCCAGAGCATGCTGATCAATTCCGCATCCGACAGCATGTCGGAATCGTCGTCGTGTGCGCCGACCAGCATTGACACGATGTCGTGGCGGGAATCTGTACGCTTGCGCTGTATGAGGTCGCCGAAGTAGGCCTGCACCCTGGCGCTGGCCGCGTCCCCCGCGGCGAGCTGCGGATCGCTGGCGTGCGGGCTCAGGCCTTCCAGAATGGCGCTGATGCCGCCGACGAGCCCCAACATGTCGTCCGGGGGCATGCCGAACAGTTCGCCGAAAACCAGCATGGGCAAGGCCAGCGCGAATTCCCGATGCAGGTCCACCGCCTCCCCGCGTTCCAGCGCGGGCGCCATGCCGTCCAGGCGCGCTGCGACGATGCGAGCAATGGTCGGCCTCAGCTTGTCGATCTGGCTCATGGTGAAATCGCGCGAGATCAGCCGGCGCAGACGCGTATGCGTTGGTGGTTCCTTCATCGCTAAAGTGGACGCCAGCAAACTTAGCGACAGGCTGGTCGCCGCCCGCGGGAAATAGCGCGCCAGTTCGCCTGGCGCCGGCCCCCGAAAAGCATCGCCCGTGGCCTTGAGCGCCCAGCAGATGTCGGCGTGGCGGCTCAACAGAAAGAGGCCCGACGCCGCGCGATGTACCGGATCGTGCTCGCGCAACCACCGCATGAATGGGTACGGGTCCTGAATGCACGCTGGCGACGCCAGTTCGGCGAAGGCGTCCCGGCATGCTACCGTGGTATCTTGCACGTCCATCTTGGTCACCTGTTGGCTGGCTGATCTGATCGGCGCGCGGCAGGCGCGCCGGCAACTCGAGAACGTCGCGATTCCTGGTGGCGTCCCCGCATCACCAGAGCACCGGGAACTCCTCGAACCCGCCAGTGATGATCTCCTTGCGCAACTTCAGTTCTTCGGGCGCCACGGCCAGGCGTAGCGCGGGAAAGCGCTGGAAGATTGAACCGAACACCGCCTTGAGTTCCAGCCTGACCAGCGCCAAGCCGACGCAGTTGTGCGGCCCATAGGAGAACGCCAGGTGCGGGTTTTCGTCACGTCCGATGTCGAAGATTTCCGGGTCGTCGAAATGGCGCGGATCGAAGGACGTCGCCGGCAGGCCGACCAGCACCTTGCTCTCCGCGGGAACATGCACGCCCGCAATGGTCACGTCGGTCCTCGGATAGCGCATGATGCCGTCCCAGCCCGCGCCCGGCGGGTACATGCGCAGGATTTCCTCCACCGCCTTGTCCACCAGGGATGGATCGCCGACCAGGCGTTCGCGCTGTTGCGGATGGCGGAACATGGCCAGCAGGCCGAATTCGATCTGCGCGACGGTGCTCTCGTGACCCGCCACGAGCATGCCCGCGGCCAGGCCGATCGCCTCTTCCTCGGTCGCCTTGCCCTGGTCGACCGCCGCGAGCAGATCCGTCAGCAGGTTGTCGCCCGGATCCTGGCGCTTGTCCCGCATCTTGCCGCGAATGTAGGCGCGGAGTTCTTCCCAGGCCAAGCGCGACGCGCTTCGCGGGCCGCTTTCATGCTGGTGCGTCATCACCTCGTCGGACAGCCCGGCGAAAAAGGCGTGATCCTCGTAGAGCACGCCCATCAGCGCGCTGATGACCATGGCCGGAAGCGGAAAGGAGAGGTGGCGCCGCAGATCGGCGGGCTGGGGCTGGGCCGCCAGCGTGTCGAACAACTGCGCGGCGATCGCCTCGACCTGCTGCGCGAGCAGCTTCACCCTGCCGTTGCTGAAGGCCGGCGCCACGATCGTGCGTAACCGCGTATGCTCGCCCCCCTCGTGCGAGACCAGCCATCCTGGCGAACCGAGAATCACCGAATCCGGGGTGAATGCCGCCGGCGGCATTCCCGCGGGCCGGAACGCCGCGTCGGACAACACCGCCTTGGCCTCGTCATAGCCTGTCACCCACCAGCCTTCGTGCCCGGACGGGAAGCGCACGCGGTGGATCGGACCGTTGGCCCGTAGCGCCAACATCTCGGGCGAGGGCTCAATGTGATCGACGCGCCACATCGGCAGCGTCGGCAAAGGTTGTTCGGACATGCTGGCACTTCACTCTATAGCGATGGGAAGGGCGGAAGGTGACCGGCGGGTGCTGCGGCAGCGAAGACCTAAGACGGCATGTAGACGACGTCGTCCGAAAGCAGACCGATTATCAAGATCGGCCAACGTGTAACTGTCTAGGCACACCGCGCGGCGAGATGCAGAACTTTATCCTGCACCATCGATTTCAGGATAAGGTCGGTGTGGTGGGCCTTTGAGCCGCCGCCGGCCAAGATTTCCTGCGCAAGGGTCGACAAGGGCGGCGAGCTGTTGGGTAAGGGCGGTTTCGCCGAGGACCCCCTGCCCATAGACGCTATCCGACGCGGATTTGACATTTTGCTTTTCTTTCTTCGTTCCATTCGTGCCATCCACGAAATGAAAGTCGGTCGGCGGGTCCCGGCCCGCAACGAAGGTGCTTCAAAACTCGTGCCAATTTGGCCGACCGAAGAAAAAAATTTGTGATGCTTTCAGCGGCTTAGCCTGAGGCCGGAGAAGAGCTCGGCGAAATAGGCCGGCGTCGCGGACGAAACGAAGGCGACAGAACGTGTCGGATAGTACGCGCTGGTCGACCTTTCGGTCGGGCTTGCGACATTCTGGTCCAGTTTCGAACATAAGAGGGCGGCAAACAGACACGATTGGGGAATTCGATCCTCACGGGGCCAAGGCGCTTGCCCAAGAGCGCGCGCTCATGGTTGCCGCGACAGGCGCATGTTCGCGATAGGCGTGCCTGCGCACCCAAGAACGCTAGCGGCACACGCTACGCAATGACTGGAGTGCCCGCCAGCCTCAGGTAGTGCATCGGCTCGGCTTCCGGTTCGTCTTTGCCCAGCTAGGGCTGAAGCGCCAAATATCCGCACCATACAGCATCGTTGTTGCCTATGACACGAGGCGGCATAGCGCGCCCCCGATCTTCTAAGACACGGCCTCCGAGAAGAAGGGGCGGTCCGACAGCACCTCTATTTGAAATGGCACGCCGCTTGCTGCTCCTGGTTAGAGCACTGTCAAAAACGATGAAAGCGACTTGCACCATGCCCGACACGCGAAGCTCTAGACCGTGGCCTGAGGAGACGGTGCCCGCGCCCGTTGAACATCGGGACATCGTCTCCTCCGGAGGTCCTTGCTGGGTAGCCGCTTTGCGCATGGCTGGTCCGATGCCGGCACGCCAACACGGGGCGCTGGCGCAATTGCCGTTTCCCGGTTCTGTTCAGCATGTGAGTGCCGAAGAGTCCTCAAAGGGTCACCCAAGCCAAGGTCGGCGGGTCACTGCCACATATCGACAACACGCTGTACCAGTCCAGTAACGCGGGTCTGTTGCGTAATACATTCGAGGCCTGCACATGCTTGCGATATTGGCTACTTCCGGCCGCTATCACTTTTCCCCGGGAACGAGCGCGAGTGATCGATCCCGCTTGCGGCGCCATAGCCGTGGAAAGCATGCGGCTCGACGGTCTCCAGCTCGCTCAGATCGATTGCGTTCGGGTGGCAAAGACCAGCAGCCAAGACGTTCCCCGGCATGGAAAAGGAGGCTGCTAACCGCGAGGTCCTCACTCCGTGCCCGGCATACGAGCCTTAGCTCGGTATTGCGCCAGCCTCTGCCAGAATTCAGCGCGCCAGTTTCTACTTTTGCAGGAGCAAATTAATGACAGTTCAAAAGAAAGTTCCCTTCGTCACCTTTCTCACGCGTGTTCACGATAAGTCAGTCCAGGGGCCAAATCCATATCGCTGGGAAGAAAAGACATCTGACGACTACTTTGCCGGCAAGCGGGTCATCCTGTTCTCGCTGCCTGGCGCCTTCACCCCGACCTGCTCGACCTACCAATTGCCCAAGTTCGAAGAGCTCTATGATGAGTTTGCGAAGCAGGGAATTGACGCGATTTACTGCGTCTCAGTCAACGATGCCTTCGTCATGAATGCGTGGGGGAAGTCCTTGGGCCTGAAGCAGGTCGAGCTCATCCCCGATGGCTCAGGCGAGTTCACACGCAAAATGGGCATGCTGGTCGCCAAGGACAATCTCGGCTTCGGGATGCGCTCCTGGCGCTACGCCGCCCTGATCAACAATGGCGTGGTGGAGCAGTGGTTTGAGGAGGAAGGTTTCTCCGACAACTGCGAGGCCGACCCGTATGGCGTCTCATCCCCGCAAAACGTTCTCGAAACGCTGAAAGCCGCCGCATGACCTAGCAAACGTCCCATTGGTGCCATTGCCGGCCCCAAGGGGCTCCTCGACAGGATTATCCCGCTCACCATGCAATCCTCAGCAAGCCTGCTTCAGCGCCAGAAGCAATCCATGGTCGCATCGCCTCAACTGATTGAGTCGATTCGCTTGCTGCAACTGGCGCATCCTGAACTGCATCAGTTCGTGGAGCGGGAAATCGAGAAGAACCCGCTCTTGGAATCTGCATCAAACGATGGCGGGCCTTTTGACGACGTTTCGATTTCGGGAGCGGATCAGCCTGTCGGCCCTTTCGCAAACGCCGTTGAAGGACCGACCGGGGCAGGTTCGCCTGAACGGCTCGGGCAATGGAAATCCCTTCGCAACACGACCAACAACCCGCCGGGCAATGGGCCTTCCCTCGACGAGTTTGCCACCCTCGCCGAAACATTGCACGACCATGTCGCTCGTCAGATCGCCCTCACTGCGTTCACACCACAGGAGCGGCTGATCGCTGGCCAGCTTGCCGCCGATCTGGAAGACACTGGCTATCTTCGGGCAAACCTTCTGGAGCTGGCCGAGAGCCTGAATGTCCGTGAGGCTGTTGTGGAACGGGTTCTCGGGACGTTGCAGCAATTTGATCCACCGGGAGTTTTTGCGCGAAATCTCAGAGAATGCCTCGAGATCCAGTTGCGCCAGCGAAACCGGCTCGACCCAGCAATGGCAGCTTTGGTTGCCAATCTTGAAATGCTCGCGCGACGCGATTTTGAGGCGCTGAAGCAGCATTGCGGCGTCGATGAAGAAGACCTTCTCGACATGATGCATGAGATTCGGGCGCTCGATCCCAAGCCTGGGAACAGATTCCAATCCGGTGCGTCTGAATCAATCATACCCGACGTCTGGGTCACGCCCTCGCCGCAAGGCGGGTGGCAGATCGAACTTGATCCCGCCACGCTGCCGAAGCTGCTGATCAACCAAACCTACTATGCCGAAGTCACGCGTCAAACTGCCCAAAATTCGAAAGACCAAGCATTTCTCGACGAATGCTTGCAAAATGCGAACTGGCTAATCCGCAGCCTCGATCAGCGCGCCAAGACCATTGTTAAGGTTGCGGCTGAAATCGTGCGTCAGCAGGATGCCTTTTTGGAACATGGCGTCGCCCACCTGCGGCCTCTCAATCTTAGAACAGTCGCTGATGCGATCGGCGTGCACGAGTCAACGGTAAGCCGGGTGACCTCGAACAAATACATGCTTACCCCGCGTGGAGTCTTTGAGCTGAAGTATTTTTTCACCGTCGCGATCGCGTCCTGCGAAGGCGGCGATGCGCACTCCGCCGAAGCTGTCCGGCATCGGATCAAAGCGATGATTGCCGCAGAATCTCCCGGCGACGTGCTTTCCGACGAAGACATCGCTGTCCGGCTGAAGGAAACCGGCATCGATGTTGCGCGCCGCACCGTCACAAAATATCGCGAAGCAATGAACATCCCCTCCTCCGTGCAACGCCGCCGGGAAATGCGCTTGTGTTTTTAGATTTGGGTCAAGGCAGCCAACATCACGTTGCATTGCATCAAAGTGGAGACTTCGTTCATGACCCGATCCGCAGCAGGCGTCATGGACGCTGTTCTGCACGACCCAGAAAAGCCCGTCCCACCGTCTGGTCCCGCATGGGGTGCCGTCATTTCGCTTTCCTTGGGCACCTTCGGGCTGGTCACGGCAGAGTTTCTGCCTGTCAGCCTGCTCACGCCCCTCGCGCATGATCTCGGTACCAGCGAGGGAGCGGCTGGACAGGCGATGACGGCGACAGCTATCGTCGGGGCGATCTCGGCGCCGACTGTGGCCATTATCACAAAGCGCCTGGACCGCAGGACCGTCATGTGGACCATGACGCTGCTGCTGATCCTGTCGGACGTTCTGGCGGCCGGCGCGTGGTCGCTGGCGGCTCTCCTGACTGCACGCGTCGTGCTCGGCATAGCGCTCGGAGGCTTCTGGTCGATGTCGGCAGCACTGGCGATGCGGCTCGTTCCAAGCTACCTGCTGCCGCGCGCCATGTCGATCATCCTCACCGGCGTTTCCGTAGCTACCGTCTGCGCAGCTCCAATCGGCGCTTATGTCGGCGATATTTGGGGATGGCGAAGCGCCTTTATGCTCGCCGCAGCCGGCGGCGCCGCTACACTGCTCGTGCAACTCATAACCATTCCGAGACTGCCTCCGATTGGAGTGGCTAGCTTCCGCAGCCTGCTGGATGTGGCCAAGATTCCGATGGTCAAGGTTGCGCTTTTGGTTGTCCTGCTAGTCGCTTCCGGCCACTTCGCCGGAATCACCTATATCCGCGCCTTCCTTGAGAAGATTCCCGCGCTGGATGTCGAGACGATCTCGCTTGTGTTGCTGGCTTTTGGCATCGGCGGATTCTTCGGCAATTTGGCCGGCGGGCTTCTGGCCGAGTACAGTCTCAAGGCAGTCGCGGCCCTTGCACCGCTGCTCATAGCGATAGCCGCTGTTTCGCTGCTGACGGCGGGAGCATCGGCCTTGGCCTCGGCGATTGCTGTTGCCGCGTGGGGGTTTGCCTTCGGCGCGGTGCCAGTGGGATTGCAGACGTGGATGGTACGGAGGGCCGCTCCCGAGCAGGCCCAAAGCGCCGGTGTGCTGCTGGTCACAGTATTCCAAGTGGCAATCGCAGCCGGCGCGATTTTCGGCGGACTATTGGTGGAGAATGCGGGGATTACCAGCGCCATTGCCTACAGTGCTGTTGCCACGTTCGTCGCTGCCCTCATAGTGTTACTGCTCGGCCCGAAGCGCGAAACCTAGACCGCCTTGACGTTGCCCCTTTGGCTTAATCCGGTTTGAAGTTCGCTCTGGCCCAACGCGAGGACCAGAGAATGAAGCGCAGCCGTTTCAGTGAAGAGCAGATCATCGGGATTTTGAAGGAGCACGAGGCCGGAGTTTCGGTGGCCGATCTGTGCCGCAAGCACGGGGTCAGCGACGCCAGCATCTACAAATGGAAGGCGAAGTATGGAGGCATGGACGTGTCGGAAGCGAAGCGGCTGAAGACGCTGGAGGATGAGAACGCTCGCCTGAAGCGACTCCTGGCGGACGCCATGCTCGACAATGCCGCTTTGAAAGATCTTCTCGGAAAGAATGTATGGTCCGCCCCGTCCGTGCAAGGGTTCGCGACATCGTCGATGACGATTCCAGTTGCATAAATGTATCCGGCCTCTCGCGAGCGGGCTGCTGTTGCAGCCAGGCCATTGTGAGATCCGCGCACACCGTTCCCAATAAACGGTTCGGGCACGAAGCCCGCTTTTTTGCACAGGGCTTACGGCATGCTGATCCACTGTTTCGTCATCACTATTCCCGAGCCTTGCAATCGAGCCGCAAGCGTCAGGCGAATGCAGGATCCCTGCGTTCGTAGAGCGCTCCCGGCTTGGTCAGAACAACCCAGACAATACGTGCCATCTTGGCGGCGAGTGCGACAACGGCCTTGTTCGGATGCATTCGGCTCTGCAGCCCGTCGAGCCAGCTTCCAAGGCGATCCCGGGTTCGATCCAGATGTCTGAAGCAGGATCGCGCGCCATGAACGAGGAGCTTGCGGACGTAGCGGTTCCCGCGCTTGCTGATGCCGAGGAGCTTCTGCTTGCCCCCGGTCGAGTGTGCCCGCGGGACAAGGCCCAGCCATGCAGCCAGATCGCGGGCCTTTTGGAACTGGCGTCCGTTGCCGACTGCCGCAAGAAGGGCGGTGGCGTCCAGTGCTCCGATGCCGGGGATCGTCATGAGCCGGCGGGCAACATCTTCTCGATCTGCAATCGCAGCTATCTCCCTTGTCACGTCCTGAATGCGCTGCTCTAGCTGGTGGAGGTCGGCGAACAGATCCGTGAGCAGTTTGCGCATCGCCGGCGATAGGTCGTTCGACGCATCGTTGAGAACCAGCGGCAGGTCGAGCTTGAACAGGCCTGCCCCCTGGCGTAGGGCGATCCCGTATTCGAGGCAGAAGGCTCTCATCTGATTGATCAGACGCGTTCTCGTTCCGATCATCTGGTCCCGCACCCGGTGCAAAGCCTGAAGATCGGCTTGTTCCTCGCTCTTGAGTGCAGCAAACCGCATTGTTGGCCGCATGGCCGCCTCAGCGATCGCCTCCGCATCGATGATGTCGGTCTTGTTCGACTTGACGTAGGGCTTCACGAACTGCGCGGGGATCAAGCGCACCGTATGTCCGAGCGCCTGTATCTTCCTCGCAATCCATTGAGATCCGGCGCACGATTCCATGCCAACGATGGCCGGCGCGGCTCCCTCGAAGAATTGTAGCAGCGTGTCACGTCGGAAACGAACCTTTTGAACTGGCACGCCGTCGCTTCCGAGGCCAACGACGTGGAATATGTTCTTACCGATATCGATTCCGTAGACTGCGGCAGGACGCGGCACATTACGTTGTGGCATTGCAACCTCCTTCGACTTGACAGCCTCATGATGCGGCAGGAGGACGAGGCGGACCATCCCATTAATGGTGACGCCCGCTGCCGAGCGAGAGGCCGTCGCGCATCTTCGCACGGCCTTCGAGCTGAGCGAGCGGCGGGCGTGCAGGACCATCGGCTGCTGCCGGATGACGGTTCGCCACAAGGCGAGCCGTGGCGACGATGGTGACCTGCGGGAGCGGATGAAGGCGATCGCGCATGAGCGCCGGCGCTTCGGCTATCGCCGCCTGCATGTGCTGCTGCGGCGGGAAGGTTATGTGGTCAATCACAAGCGTCTGTTCCGGCTCTATCGCGAGGAGAAGCTTGCCGTTCGGCGCCGTGGCGGTCGCAAGCGAGCCATTGGAACGCGGGCACCGATGATGGTCCCCGTTGCACCCAACGACCGTTGGTCACTGGACTTCGTGTCGGATCAGCTGACCGATGGCCGTCGCTTCCGGATATTGACCGTCGTCGACGACTGCACGCGCGAGTGCCTGGGGTTGGTCGCGGATACGTCTCTGTCCGGCGTGAGGGTTGCCCGCGAACTCGATCGGCTCATGATCGAACGCGGCAAGCCGAAGATGGTGGTCAGTGACAATGGCAGCGAACTGACCAGCAATGCGATCCTTGCCTGGGCCGATGCAAGCCGCGTGGACTGGCATTATATCGCGCCGGGCAAGCCAATGCAGAACGGCTTCATCGAGAGCTTCAACGGTCGCCTCCGTGACGAACTGCTGAACGAGATGCTGTTCACCTCATTGGCACAGGCTCGCGCGGTCTCGGCCAGTTGGCGGGCAGACTACAACTTCAATCGCCCACATTCGCGGCTCGGATGGCAGACCCCCTTCGAGTTCGCCCACACCTTCACCCCGCGACGGGACACAGCGCTGCGCACGATGATCAGCTCCGCGCCGGTGCCCGTCGCTCAAACCGCCCAACAGGGCAACATTGATCGCCGGAGCGAACTCAGGATTGGATAAAACTTGGGGGCAACGTCAAGGTCGCTGCGACGCCCCATTACACTTCGGCTAATTTCTCGCTCGTGGAGTCGCCGACCACCAATAAGCCGTCTTGGGACCGTAACAATCCCTTGGCAACTGAATCGACGACCGCGGCCGAAATCAGCTGCTTCAATTGTGCGCTTGTGGCTTTGAAGCCCAGCATCCTCGCAACGCCTGTGGCAATTTCTTCCTCTGTCGCACCGAGATTGGATTTCACGACTTCCATAGCGCCTTGGGCGACCTCGTCCTGCGCAATCATTTCGGGCTTACGCAATCCAGGGGACACGACCGCACTGCGATCTCTAAGACGAACAGGAGCACCCGGCTTGAAGCAGAAGTTGCCTCGAAGGGCTACTGCACCACCTCTCTGTGCTATGCCTACACCTCGCTCGATTGCATCCTGAATCCTGCCCCCGGCCCGCTGCAGACCCCACGCGTCCCGAATACGCGAAACTATTTCGTCGACATGGATTGGTGTTTCTGTAGCTACGACCTGCTCGACCAGCCCGGCCATGATTCCGCTGGGCGTCTGGTGGAGTTCGAACGATCCCGGTCGCCTTAGCTGAGTCTCCTCGTAGGCTCGATTGGGAGCCTCGGATCCGTTTGTGCTCTCGAGACCGATTTCCGTCACGTTGCCCCGGTCGATCATAACAACCTGAACGGCTACAGCACGATTTCTCTGAACCCCCAATTCGGCCCGCTCATCAAGTTCCTTTTTGGCAGCCTCAATCGCTAGTATGGTTCGCTCCAGCTGCTCATGAGGTCGTTGGAACCAATCAGCGCTCCAGATCCGATGAATAATCCAACCATGATCCTCAAGGACGGATTGCCGTAGCCGGTCTCGATCTCTGGCCGAGCGCGACGAATGATATTCTGCACCATCGCATTCAATGCCAAGAATATAGCGGCCTGGCCTCTCCGGATCAGCAACCGCGAGATCGATGAAGAAGCCTGCAATGCCAACCTGAGCATGAACCTGGTAACCCTTTCCGATCAGCGCGTTGGCTACCTGCTCTTCAAAGATTGAATCCATTTCGCGAACCGTGGCCTGGGCAAGCGAAATGCGCCCTGTTCTCGCGTAGTGCAAGAAGAGCTTGAAGGCGAAGATGCCTTTCCCTTTGCCACGCTCCAGGTCGATGTCCTCGTCTGTGATGGACGCGAATACTTCGCAGCTGCGCTTGGCGCGGCTTATGAGGACGTTGAGCCGACGCTCGCCGCCTTCCGCACCAAGAGGGCCGAAACGCATGGCCATGTACCCCTGCGCATTCTTGGCATACCCCACTGAGATCATGATCACGTCGCGCTCATCGCCTTGAACATTTTCAAGGTTCTTGACGAAGAATGGCTCGCTGGGGTGCGCGTGAAAGAACTCCTCCGTATCGGGATTTAGTCGCCGCAGCCATTCGAGTTCATCCTGGATCGCGCGGCGTTGGCTAACCGAAAATGTTGCAACGCCTAGACTCTCTCGCGGGTTCACCTTCGCATGACGGATGATCGCTTCGGCTACTGCTCTCGCCTCTACCGGATTGGTTCCTGTGCCACCGGACTCGAAGACCCCCTCTGGCACATGATGAAACCGCAAACCCATGCCTGCCTCTTGGGTATAGGGGCTCGGCACGATGAAAAGCCGGTTCTCATAGAACTGGCTGTTCGATACGGCGATCAGAGATTGGTGACGGCTACGGTAGTGCCAGCGGAGCATACGCTGCGGCAAGCCGCGGGCCGTGAACAGGCCGAGGATGCTTTCGATGTCGGCGACCTGCGCGTCCTCACCCTCGTCATCTTCAGACTGCGAGCCTGTCACCTTCGCGAAGAATGTCGTGGGTGGCAGTTGGCGTTCGTCGCCAACAACGACCACCTGATTGGCCCTGGCGATCGAGCCAAGCGCGTCCACAGGTTGTATCTGAGACGCCTCGTCCATCACAAGAAGATCGAAGGACATCCTGCCGGGCGACAGGAATTGGGCCACCGAAAGCGGGCTCATCATGAACACTGGCTTGAGTGCCTGGATGGCAGGCCCTGCCTTCTGCATCAACTGCCGGATAGGCATGTGGCCCCGTCTGCGCGCCATCTCAGAACGAAGCAGTCCGACTGGTCCAGCTCCGCCGTCTCTTGAAGGAATTTTTCGGTGATGAGCCGTCACAACTTCAATGGCACCGGCCTTGATCCTCTGTCGGTCCAGATCCGCGAAGTCACGTACAGCCCTGGAATGCAGTTCCCCGTCGAACCTTGCCAGCTCCGGCTCATCGGTCGCCATCGCTAGAAACATTCGTTCGTAGTAGGCCATATCGAAGACTGATCGCGCCGATCCTGTTGTAATCTGGCCGTCGGCCAGGCCGTCTATCAACTGTCCCAGTCCAGCCTTTCGGGCTGTTTCGGATCGCTCTTCATAGGCAACCCACTTCGAGAGCTGTTCCTGATGATCGAGCCACCCCTCCAGTCGAGAAACAACCTCGACTATCGCGACGTCTGGAAAATCGTCTACTCCAAACAAGGAGGGAGCATCGGCTTTCAAATCCCCTGCAAGCGCCTTCAATTCCCGCGCTGCCGCTTGGGCCGCTTCACGCGCTGAACGTGCCAAGTTTGCGATCTCTTTTCTTTCAGGCAACCGCGCAGCCAAATGCCGGATTGAGCCATTTTCTCTCAGCCAAAGTTCGGCTTGCGCGAGAGCGGCCCAATCGGATCCTCGTCCGAGCCACGACGAGCCGAATGCGAACTTGCCAAGGCTTTCCCCGTCCTCGATCTCTTGATCAAGCGCTTGTAGTCTGCCTAGTCGGCGCAGTATCTCCACCCGCTCACTGATCAGATCTGGAACGTCAGTCAGAACCTGTCGTGACGCGTCATCGGCTTGAGCTACAGTGCTTGCCTTCGCTTCCATCAGTTGCAGCGAGGCCCGCTCGGCGGAAGCCACGTCACCTTGCATGGATGACGCAAGGTGGCCTAAATCGTTCCAAAACCCCTCGATAATCGGCTGACCGATGTCGATCACCTTACGAACTCGGACCGCACGCGCGCCCGCTTCAGAGCGCTCCGCCATCCGCCCGGCTATAATTCGCGGTTCCGAGCCAAGTCCCCTCAGCGTGCGCATCCACTCCACTAAGGCCTGGAGTGGTGCCGAAGACGATCTCTCACCGCGCCAATCGGCTCCGAAGGCGGAACGGCCAAAGGCGTCGCCTTCGCGCACTTTTGCTGCGGCCGCTTGGCCCTTCATTAGAATGTCGAGGAGACCCACTATCTCCGCCGCAGGCACGCTAGGGGCCACCAAAATAGTCCGCACAAGTGCAGTGGCACGACGGTAGTCGCCATTCAATGCTTTCAATATTCCCGTGTGCTCGGCGAGCGCTTGCCGCGCCGCGGCCACGTTGGTACTCCACGCGGCATCAACAACTTTGCCCTGAAGCTCGGCTCTAGCAGTCTCTAGCGTTGCTACGCTGTCGGCAAGGTCACCAGCCTGTTCCAGCCCGGAGTCCCAAACTGTGGCTGCGAATGCCTCAGGGCTCGCATCGGGGGCTGCCGCAACTCTCTCGCCGGTCATCACTAACCTGAGGAGTCCTGCAAGCGTGTCCGGTAAAACCGTAGACCCCAGTTCTTGATTTAGCCGCTCAGCTTCTTCTCTTAAGCGTGGGAGCAACACGGTTAGCTGGCGCGCACGAACGAAACCATCTTTCGGAAAGTCTGAAGGAAGCATAGCAAGCTCTGTCTCGAGACCTTCAATTGGCGTGTCGATAGCCGTCGCCACCAACTGCTCCGACAGTTCCTTGGATTTGCGGTTGAAATCTGTTCCTGTCCAGAGAAGCGATGCAATGTCCTTTGGACGCTCATCCCAAACCGGCGAGACTAGCGCCTCGGCAGGAAGTCCAGGTGCGGACGCGAGAAGCTCAGCACGATCTTCTACCTCGCCGCTATCGCTGAGGATTTGCGGAGGCTTCGCCTCGATCCGCTCAGCAATATCGGCCAGTTTGGCGTGCAGAGCCTTTGCTTGATCCAGCGACGACGCAATGCGTGGGACGAGCCTCTCAATGGTCGTTGGTAGAACGACATCCAGGCCAACTCCCCGCCATGGGTGGTGGATCGGCAAGCCGATCTCGTTGATCCGCTGAGACACCTCATCGAGAAGTTTGCGACGTTGCGAGACACCGTGATTCGTCCAAGCTGTGGCATCCTCAAGTTCAATATCAACTGGCTTTTGCCCGTTCTGCCTTAGTCGGGTTAGCTGGCCAAGAACCTGGTATGGAGTGAGTTCGGACGTTCCAAATGGAACATGCATCCTTGTAGCATGTGCATTGAGTTTATCCCTAGCCTCCAGCAGGCGTTCAGTAAGGGAAGAAGCAAGCTGTCCGCGAGGCGATCCGAGTTGCCAGGTGCGCCGCAACTCCTCCAGCATCATGCGCTTGTTTGCCTTGTTGCTATGGAGTTCAAGGCAGGCGTCCCCCACCCCCGCAGTGTCAAGCCGTCGCTTCACGACCTCAAGTGCGGCCATTTTTTCCGCAACGAACAGCACGGTCTTTCCATCGGCAACGGCCGACCCGATAATGTTTGCGATCGTCTGCGATTTTCCTGTCCCGGGAGGACCTTGGATAACGAGGTCGCGACCCTTTCTTGCATCATGGATCGCCAGCGTCTGAGAACTGTCACTGTCGACGATATGCAACATTTCGGCAGGCCCGATATGCGGATCAATCGCAATGTCGTCCGACATCAGCGGTTCGCGTGTTTCGAAACCATCTGAAAGAAGCGAGCGGATCTTCGGTTGTTCGATAATCTTTGCGCCATCCGGCCAGAGATCCGGATCCAGGTCACGGTACATCAAGAACTTAGCGAACGAGAAGAAGCCGAGCACGATATCATCGGCAAGCACCTGCCAACCCTCTTTGGTCGACACTGCTTCGGCAACGGCATCGAGATAGGCCGAGACGTCGAAGTCGTCTCCTACTTCAAAACGCGGCAGGGCGAGCTTGTGAATGCGGTCGAGATAGAGTTCCAAGGAGAGGTTTGCGGTAAGATCTTCCGTACGAGCTCGCAGCCGAAACTTTTCTCCAGCGGCCCCTCGCTCCAGCCGTACCGGCACCAAAATGAGAGGAGCCTGACGGATGTTTTCTTTGTTGTTCGGGTCAATCCACTTCAGCATGCCAAGGGCCAGAAAGAGGATATTGACGCCCTGCTCTTCCTCAAGTGTGCGGGCATCGTGGTAGAGATCAAGGAGCCGGCGCTGCAGCCCCGTTGGGGTCATCCTCGTCTGAAGCTTGGTGTCAGAATGTCGCGCAGATACCCCTCTATCGTCGAATCCTTCGTCCTCAGGCTGAGCAAGAGCAACGGGGGAATAGTCGATTTCCTCGTCCGGAGGGCTGCTTTCAACCTGGCCTGCCTTCGGCCGATCCGGCTTGCCGGCCAGGAAGGTAAAAGCCTTTCCTTCGCTCACCAGCAATCGATAGATCTCAGACGACCTCTCGTCGACAATATCGATCGTCTTCGCGCTCTTTGAAAACCGTGGCACATTCAAAAGTCGGTTGCGAGCAGAAAGGTCGAGCAATTCCATCCTGGCTCGCTCGAGCTTTTCCTTTAAAGGCAGATCGCTTTGGAAGACCGATTTTTCAACTTCCGACACTCACACCCCCCTGATAGGCTGGACACATAGAGCCTAGACAAGGGCTGTCCGCAACATAAAATGCTGGTTTTTCAACCTCGAATGGCTGCCACCAACACTTCAATCGTTTAGTATTGTGAGCACTGCGGCTTGGTGGAAAAATTGCGGATGTTTGTTTAATGTTCCGGACACTTCGCATCCCCACCTTAATCTCAAGGTTCCCTTTCGGACAAAATGCCATCATACGTGTGGACGAGGTGTTGGCAGCTCTGGCATCCGCCTCGCCGGCCACGACCAACTGGCGCACAAGCCGACTTCTTTTTGAATCGGCCTCCTAATTTCATTCCGAGAAAACTTGTAGGCTCCAGCGCGGAAAGATGGTCGTGTTTACGGAAAAGGTGACTGCAAAGTCGTGACTTCGGGCTGATCTGCGAAGGCACCATGGTGTTCAAAGCGCCGAACTACAAGGCAAAAAGGCGCCTACGAATGGTGCAGAGGCACGTTACAAATCATGCAGCTTGCGTTTCGCAAAGGATCGGAAATTGAATAACAATCGCTATTCTCATCGTCGCCGCGCGCGACCAAGGCGCGGCGCGGAACCAATCGTCCGCAGACGTTTCTCTCCAGATGTGCGCTTGCCTCTGATCCTGGTGATCGTGGTGGCCTTGGCTGCTTACGCGACCCACTATTTTACAGGCTCGGGCGACCAGTTACGTGGTCTGGATATAGCAAACTCGACCGGGTCGAGACGGGCGCCGATTGTAGGCATAGCATCGGTGATTGATGGAGACACGATAGAGATCCACGGGCAGCGCGTCCGCTTCAACGGCATCGATGCACCCGAAAGCCGCCAATACTGCAATGACGCTAGCGCACATCAATACCCCTGCGGGCGCCAGGCGGCCGAAGCATTGGCGAATTTCCTTGCGGCTTCGCAGCCTGTCCAATGCACATTTGTTTCATGGGATCGGTACCGTCGCTTCGTCGGTGATTGTCGGCGCGCGGACGGTGTCAGCGTCGCGTCCTGGATGGTCGAACATGGCCAAGCCTTGGACTGGCCCCGCTATAGCCACGGCGCCTATGCGCAACAGCAAACTAATGCTGAAACCGCAAAGGTTGGAATCTGGATTGGGACGTTTGACAACCCTTGGGATTGGCGCCAACGACATGCCGAATCTGCGAGCAAAAGCCCCCTTGGGCTTGTCAGCCGTCGCCAAGTAGCACAGAGCTACTCATGCCAACCTCGCCGCTTGTGCACGCAGATTTCATCTTGCGAAGAAGCGCGTTGGTATCTCGCCAACTGCTCATGGGGGAGCAAGTTGGATCGAGATAGCGATGGGATTCCGTGCGAAGGCGTTTGCTGACCTGGGCTCACGCTTTGAGCCCATCCCCAACCATCACTCCCTAGTGTGCGCATTTAGCATTATGGATTGGCGGTCGGAGCTTCGATGCAATTGCGCGAGTGCCGATAGAGCCTGGCAAAAGGGCTGGCTGACGTTTGTCTTGGAAAATTCCACCAGCTCGTTAAGTCCGGACGGGCTAGAAAACCGCAACGCTTCGTAGCGGCATACAGGGATCTGCCGATTGTCTTTGAAGCGCTTGTCAGGCCCGCCGTTTTTGTTTGGGTGAGCCCAGGTGTAGCTCACGATCTCCGCATCAGATGGAACTTTGCCGGTCTCGATAAAATTACTCGGGGCGAATTGGGTCTGCAGATCGGCATATCCGACTGCGCCGTATCGGTTTCCGTCCTTCACCAGCACTAGGTCAGGCATGAAGAAGAGCACCTGCCGACCCACATGGATTGAAGGCGGAGTAACGTTGCTGCGTACAACCTTCGGCAAGGAGCTTGTAAGTGTCGTGGGCTTTTTGTCGACCAGCATGCTGGCCCCGGCATTTCGCTTCCAAGCAGTCAGATCCTCTATCTTGCCGCCGGCAGCGACATGCCATCTCCCTGCGCAGCCGGTGAGAGTTTCGAACGCGCCGACAAGTCGCCCGTAGGCGGCCTCCGCGTCTTTTTCCAGATCGTAATAGAGCACGCTCACCCGGCGGTAACTGTCAAACCATTTGCCAATGAGCATACCTGGCACAAAGGCACCGATGCCCAGCACCGGTGCGGCACCTCCGAGCTTGGTCCCCACAAGGAAACCTGCAATCCCGAACAAAACCGCGAGTGCTACAGACAGCCGCGTCTGCGATTGCCTGGCATTGATTTCATCGAGCACATTGGCGAATGTCTCGTCACGTATTTCCACCACATCGCGGGACTCGATTTCTCTCATCACGATGCCGTCAGAGACGTATTCCGGGGGCGAAGATTGTGGACGGGGTTGCGGCGCAGACGGGGTTTGAGAGAGCTGAACTACCTTCTTCGCGCTGGCCTTGCCTAAAGTGCCACGATAGTAGAGCCCACCGACGCCGGCGTGGATGTAGTGACCTCTTGGCCCAGTGCCGATGCGGAGGCCCTTCACGCCAACGGAAGCGCCAACCCCACCGGGCGAAAAGTTAAAGCGGAATGGTCCCGCACTGATCGATTTTCGAACGTAAAACCCCATAGCCCAATCCCCCCAACTCAACTGCCGTACCGGCTAAGGCGCCAGTGTTTTGTCCGCCATTCATGGTTTGGCGCCACCAACCGGCGCCAATTTTGATCGCTGCCTCACCCTTATCTCAATGCGTCTTCGAGCCCTCACATCGCCCATCTGCGCTCCGTCGGTGAGATGATCGCCGGGCAGGATGAGCTGACCACCTGACATCGGCAAAATCGTAAACCCCTTTAATGCGGGCATGTCACGGAGCACACTCGTAACTGAAATCGCGCGCGCCAGCCCAAGGCCGGCATTGTCGGCGGGATGGAGTGAGCCGATTTCCACTTTCCCTGACAAGACCGGTTGAAGCCCCTTGTCCATGTTGGAGGATTCGCCCGCCATCGCTTGTTCGTCCGTGTGTCCAATCACCTCAATCACGTCGACACCGTACGAGGTCGCAGTGCCGGCGATTGTCTTCGCAAGATCGCGCAACTTTGTTTTGAACGGAACCGAGAGCTCTGCGCTTCCGGTATCGAAATTATAGCCATCCAGTTCGCTGAGACTAATGATCGGCGGCCAATCGTGAGGTTTTGCTACTTGCGCCGGCTCTGCAGCCTTCTTGAGCGCATCAGTCAGATCCTGCAGCCCTTTGTCGGTGCCGATGTAACCAAATTCTTTCAAGACCTTCGCCGCATCGATCATGGCCTTGGCCTGGTCAACGCTTATGTTTTTGTCCGCAAGGACCTTCGCGACAGGAGCATTTCGCACGACTTCCTCCAGGGAAATACCTGCTTCCTTGACCGACCTAACAGCATCCTTGGCCAGGACCAGCTCGCGCCATTCTTCGTCGGGAAGGGTTCCTCGGATCGAGGGCTGAAACACCGCTTTTATCTGAGCCAGAAGCCGCTTGTTTTCGGCTTCGAGCTTCTGGACGTTCTCCTTGTTTGATTGACCGGCTCGCAGTGCCTCATCGGTTTCTTTCTGCTTTTTCGTGATGATAGCACCGGCAGCAAGCAGCAGGCAGAACACCAAAAGCAGCATCGTCTCGGCCATGGTCAGGCCCAGTATCAAACCGCGGCCGTAACCCTTGCGCTCGAAGGCGACCGAAGTCCCGCCAGCCTCACTCACCGGCCCCACCAACTGTTTCGCTTAGGCGGTTCCGTTCGTTCTGCGGGAGACTCGTTTCCCAGAGATTGGAAAGCGTCTGGTTGGGGCTCAGGCTCGACCCTAATCGGTGCGCTCTCGACGGTGTCATTTGCGGCCAGACCTGCCAGTGGCTGTTCGATCGCGATAGGAGCGTTGATAGGGGGAGCAGGCCTCGGCGCGTGGAGTGTTCTTCCTGCCAAGGTCACGACAAGGTCTCCGGTGTCCTTGCTTTGCTTTTGCATCACTTCAGCAAGCGCCTGGTTCAAGCGCTGTTGCGCTTGGACGCTCTCCGCTGTTTGCTCTGCGGCTGCCACAGCCCTTTCCACACCTGCGGCCACTTTAGCCACAGCATCAACGATGCCCGCCATGCGGGCTTGCTGTTCCTGCGAAGCCGTCTCTGTTTTGACAGCATACTGAGCGACCGCGCTGCCAAGGAGTTTCACCATCGGCGCCAGATCGTTCTTAAGGACCTCATCAGGGACGACAACCTTCTCCAACTTGGTGGCTACGCTGTCGGCCTGTTCACCCAGTCTGCCAACTGACGAGGACATTGAGCTGTTGGCTTTGTCGAGCAAATCGGCTGCCGCCTCGACGCGCTGTGCGATCGACGAGAACTGACTTTCGATCTGCCCAAAATTATCGCTCAAAGCGTTGCTGAGCTTTCCCGAGGCCTCCTGAACCGGTTTGATCGATTCCATGGCGATTTTATCCAGCGCTGATCTTATGTGCTCTCCGTTCCGCTCCGCTTGAACGGCAATTTCGGCAAAACCCTCCTCCAACATCTGATTGCTGACGCGGCGAAAGTCAGCGAATTCCCTGGTTACACTTTCCATCTCAGCTCTTACACGACGCGTCATATCCGCGAGTTCGTGCCTGGCCGTCCGTTCGATGTCGGCAGGATCGCGGCGCATCTGATTGTAAAAGATCCGCAGAGCAATGCCCGTGATCGTCGACGTTACCGCGATACCAAAGTTCCTCACGATTATGTCGGTGGATCCTTCGGAACCAAACTGAAACAGCGATACGCCGAGACTCGTGAGCGTAAACAGGAAACCCATATAGTAGAGATTGTCGCCAGTCTGCTCATCGTGGAGCCGCAGCTTGCCGGTGAAGACGGACGCGGCAAGATAGATGAGCATCAGGCATACAGGTGCGCTCGCCGCCATTATCGGGTCTACGCCCGACAGCTTGGCTATTGCGATGAACACGCAGCCACCCAGGGTTAGCGTCGCAAAGACGACAAGGGGCAGGCTCGGATGTCCTAAGAAAGACTCCCCTCGCTTCTTGGCCATCAGTTTAACCCCTCCAACCCTACCAGCTTCTGAAACTCGCCATGATGGTTTTGAACCCACCGGGTCCAGAACTCTGCATGCTCGAAAGAGCCAAATGGCTTCTTCGCCCTATCGACGTAGAGTATCGTGACCCCAACGCCATCAAGCGATGTCCCGTAGGTCCTGTCAGCCGCGCTATCAAGGTACTTCTGATAATCGAGACCCGAACGATATTGTGAGTACAGCGCCGTATGTTCAATCATATCTGACGCGACTATTATTCGTTTTTCGATCTTCTCTTTCGCCAAACCGCTATCGAATAGCGACAGTTTGATCTTCTGAATTCCGGCCATGATCGGAGATTGGCTCGCCGATTCTCCATTGGGAATCTGGTCGGGAAGCTTGGTCAGAGGATCCTCGAATGCATCTTCCCATTTCTTCTGCCGCCGAGACGGATTGTTCGTCCAGCTGTCGACGGTCGAGCCATCGCCCGGATTGCATCCATCAAACATCACAGTAAGGTCGCCGGGCGTCGCGCCCAGCGCCAATATCTTTAGATAGCCGCCAGGCTCGACGCGCCCAATGGCCTTACGGAATTCATTCTTCAGATCCGCCATGGTTATCGGCGAAATCGGGTCGGTGGCGTCGATCAAGACCGCTGTTAGACTTACAGGTCCGTTCAGTGGGCAATTCGTGCCGGCGTCGATTTGGTCCTTCCCGGATTTCGACCACATCCAAACAAAACCGGCCAGCATCACAGCCGACAGCACGGCCAATCCGGCTGCTGCCACAATTGTGCCGCCACTGCCTTTCTTTCTTCTGCGACCCCGCCTAGCCATTCACGCTGTCCGGATGAAGCTTGTCGAGATCACGGTACTGTTCGATCCCGCGCTCGCATTCCAGCCCGATGAGCCGCACCTGAGCGTTTAGTTCTTCCTGCGCAACACGAATTGACGCGCCCAGGTCCTTCTCGCTCCATTCATCGTCGGACGATATTTGGGATTTTATGCGCTCGAGTTTGTAGGGTGTTGCAAAATGTTTTGGCGCTGGCTCTGTGCGGGCCTGGGTATTGGCCTCCCTATACTTTGCGAGAAGCTGGTTACAGGCTCGCTCCAGCTGGTCTTGATGCTGCGCAAAGAGCGTCAGCAGCCTCGACCGATGATCGATGATCGCCCGATGCTCCCTGCGTCTGCTCCCTAGCCGCTTGACGATATCCTCCACCTTCTCGTTGTGCTCGTCGCGCACCTCTTGCAGAGCCTCGATCAACTCGCTCTTGCGCTCGATGTAGTCCTCCCTGCGAGCGACCAATCTGTTTTCAACACCCGCATAACCCGGGTATGGGTCCAGAACGAACCAGCCGTCGATAAATGCAAAGATTGAAAACATGAGGCCGATCGCGAAGAGAAGCCAGGATTTCACGTCCATAAGGCCGGCGGGATTGGCGAGCATGCTGCGCACGACCTCGACGCCGGCTCCGTCTACAAAGGATCCGCTGACTTCGCGGTAATGCGCAAGCGCTAGGTTTATGGTCAACGCCAAACCAACATAGGCCACTATCGACAGCGCGCCGATCAACTTCACAAAAGCCGATCTGTGAGTCACCAGGCGTGCACAGAATATTGCGAACAGCAGTGCGGCGCCGATGTTCAAAAACGAGAACGCGGCGGCTTCGAGGATCCCGCCAAAGAATCCCTGTTCATTTCCCTTAGCAAGGAAATTTCCGTTCATCGCGGTTTCAATCAGAAACAGGAAAATCAGCAAGGAAATTCGGAAAACGTGGGCTGCTCCGTGCTGAGTCCTAACGGCGCGGACAAGCCCGTGCTTCTGTTTGAACCAGGCGTGCTCCTTCTCCGCGTCGTTGAGCGATTTTCGCAATCCGTGAAGTTCGTCCAGGCCTACCGCGATCGAGGCCTTGAAATCAGAAACACTGGCGGCGTTCGCCTGACGGATCAGACCGAATTGCTCTTCAAAGTCGAGGCCCGCCAAACGTCCGGAGAGAAGCTGCAGGCTGTCCTCGAGGGTGTGGTGTGCCGCCTTTTTTTCGTCCTCGACCCTCTCGATAACTGCATGCTCAACGTCGTCGAAATTCTTGGCCGCCTTCGAAGGTTGGTTCGCCTCGCCCCGCTGCTTTCCGCGATCTCCAAGATCCATTTCGCGATCAATTTTCGCGACATCCAAGCTATTGAACAATTGGGTGCTGGCGCGGAAATCGTGATTTGCCTCTAGCAGAGACTCTCGCAGTTTATTCAGCTTTTCGAATTTTATTCCCACAGCACCGCACCCAGTTTTTGTACTCTGCCCGCACAAATGGCTTCTATGCACAGTAGAAGCAAAGGGCAACTGCGTCTTCGCAACTTTGCGGTCCACTGCTCACGAGACGATCGTCTGATGTAAAAATGACAACGATAGCTGCCGTGGCAAGCGGACTTGGGCCAATGAATAGGCCAGGCAGCATACTCTTCTCCGCCGGGCTTTGTGGCGAAGGAACTGAAGATCACGCCAATGAGCTGCTAAAAATCGACTCCAGAGGCGTTTGCGCAGTAGCAGAAGCGGGGGGCCCCGGCGGGCCCCCCCCCCCCCCCCACAAGCCCGGGGATAAGCCCCCCCGCCGCAGCGGGGGGGTTGGTGGGTTGTGGGGGCCGGGGGGGGGGGGGCGGGGGGGGGCGCGCGAAAGGGGGGG
>NZ_JAMYSA010000035.1:0-63530 GCF_040321735.1 Mesorhizobium sp. M0293 | reverse complement strand
CATCGCCGGTGATGATGGTGGCGTAGCGTGTGGACATGATTTTCTCGCAAATGTCGCGCTTCTGGCGCCCCCCTCTGTCCTGCCGGACATCTCCCCCTCAAGGGGGAGATCGGCAGCTTTGATTTCACCGCCAATCTTACGAGGTTGAAGATTGGCAAAAGCCGGCGTGGCATCCGATCTCCCCCCTTGCGGGGGAGATGTCCGGCAGGACAGAGGGGGGTGCTGTCCCGCCGACATTCCGCGTCGACAACACAGGCAGACGTCAAATCAAAAGGAGCCAAAAACACAAAACCCGCCTCGGCGGCGGGTCGGTGGCGCAAATCAGCACCATGGATAAATATGTAGCATAGCTGCACTCACCCCGTCAACAGAATTCTGAGAAAACATTCCTATTTCGGTCGAAACCGCTGCCCCGGCCGGCGCCGGCAAGCCCGTGGAATTCGGTTTTCACCGCCCGGCTGGTCATAAGCCGGCATCCGTGAAATCTTAGTCGAAGCTAATGGAATGATTCCCGTCGCACGGCCTTGTGGGAGAGGACGATGGACAGACCAGCCATGGCATCGGTGTTCAGGATGCGGAATGCACCGGCTACGGTTTCCGGTGTGCGCAGCACTGGCCAGGGCCAGGCCGATCCGGTCATCCGCGTGCGTTCGCTCGGCGAAGCGATCCGTTTCGTCGCCCACGCGTACCCCCAATACGACATCAGCGCCGTCGCCATCAACTGCGGCGATCCTTCGGTCACGCGCCTCGGCAGCCTGGAGGCGAAGGCGCTGTGGCGCGAATATGGCGAGCGCCTGACGCAGGAATAGGCCGTCTGGCTCCGGCTCGCTGGTCATTCCAGCCGGCAATCCGCCGCCTCCGGAGCGAAAACGGCGCTCGCGCGTTTCGATCGTAGTCACGGGAGCAATCGCCATGAATGTCGCCAATCTGCAACTTGAGGGCCTGCTGATGGCCGTCGCATCGATCAACCGACTCCTGGTTCAAAAGGGGGTGCTGACGGCAGAGGAAATAGACCTAGCCTTGCGCAAGACCGAGGCCGGCGAAACCAGCCAGGAGCGATCCGAAGCCATGTCCGCGTCCAGCCGCGATGCCATCAACTTTCCGCTCCGGCTGCTGGAACTCGCCAATCAGTGCCAGCCGGAGGTCGACATGCCCTCCTTTTCGAAGCTGGCCCGCATGGTCGGCAAGATAAAGGAACCCTACAACGACCAGCTGTGATCCCTCGCCTCAGGCCCTGCCCGGCCATCCCAGATTGAGCGAAAGCACCTTGCCCGGCCCATGCACGGCGGCGAACAGCAGTCCGGCCAGGAAGGAAAAATGGTCGACGAAGAAGCCGAACTCGGCCTGGTTGCCGGCCCAGTGGCTGGGTCCGTGGAAGGCAAGGCCGAGGAACAGCACATAGGCGGCGGCCACCAGGGCGGCTTGCGAGAAGAAGGCGCCGGTCAGGAAACACAGCACCAGGGCGACTTCCAGGATCGCTGCGCACCAGGCCAGGAACAGCGGAAACGGAAAGCCGGCGGCGGCGATGTAGCCGGCGGTCGCCTCCATGCCCATGAACTTGAAGCTCACGGCCATCAGGAAGACGCCGGCAAAGATCAGGCGGGCGATGAGAAGTGCCGCGGTCTGCCACGGCGATTGAGTGATTTGCGACTGTGTGATTTGCGACGACATGCTCGTTCTCCAGCTTTGCAATGGGCTCCGACCCAAGGACGCGCGACCGACGCCAGGTCCGACACATCAGGCCAATTTTTCTCGACAATCGCGATGCAAAACGCTCCGCCATGGATCCGGGGCTTCTTGAAGCCCCTCCAGCATCCGGCGATTTGAAACTTGTCGGTAACCGCGATCGTGGTACTGTTAGCTCGGGCTAATGCACGGGCATGCCGGTGCAGCAATTTTGGGTGGGCTGAGATTTGCGCGCGAGCGTGAGGTTTGGGGCGAAATTTCTGGTTGCCCGGTCGACGACACTGGAATGCAGCGGCTGCGGCGGCGCCGGCCAGTCTTCCAATGCCCGCGCTGGACAAGTTCCAACGGCCATTGCTGCCCCGCCGGCACGCACCAGCGCGGCTGCCCCGGCGTCAGCGCCACATGCACCGAATGTGACAATGGCCGCCCCTCCGACGCCGGCCCCATGCGGCCCTCGGCCTGATACCAGCCGGTCGGGAACTCCGCCCAGGCCCATGACCGCTCCTAGCGGTGGCGTTATTGGCGTGCTTGTGGAACCCGCGGCGCCGATCTGTGTTATGTCCTGTTGATCGCGGGATCGGGCGCCGACGGCTGTGCGTTTCCCCGACAACAGAAAGCGAGGCCGAGATGGCTGACGACAAATCGAAGACGAAACAGGACCGCAAGCTGGTCTCGAGCGAAGAGCCCTACGAGGTCGCTGCCTTTGCCCGCAAATACGGCATTCCGCCAAGCGAGGCGCAGACCATCATCAAGCGCTACGGGCCATCGCGCAAGAAGCTCGACGCCCATATGGCGGCGCGCGGCTAGAGCCTGTTTCATCCCGGGATCGGGACGGGGCTCTGTCTCGGCCCCACCCGACCGGCAGCGCCGCAGGCTGACAGAAACGGAGGTCACGACCATGTCCGACACCATACGCAGGACCGGCAGTTGCCTGTGCGGCGGCGTGCATTTCTCGGTCAGCGGAGCGCCGCTCCGCATTGGTCTTTGCCATTGCAAGGATTGCCGCAAGGCCGGTGGCTCGGCCTATTCGGCCTTTGCCATCTGGCCGCGCGAGGCCTTCGAGACCACTGGCCTCGTCAGCTCCTATGGCACGCGCAGCTTCTGCCCAACCTGCGGTAGCCGCGTCGCCTGGGTCGACGACAACGAGGCCGAGGTGGCGATCGGCAGCCTCGATGTCGCGCCGACCGATCTCGTGCCTGAATATGAATTGTGGACCTCGAGGCGCGAAACCTGGCTGCATGCCTTGCCCGATGCCGAGCAGTTCGAGCATGACCGGCCGACGGCGCACAACGCCGAAGCGCCGACGCCGAGGTCGCTGTCGGACGTCGATGCCGGCGAGTGAAATTTGATCGCTCGCGAAGGGAACCCCTGCCCTGTTGCCGACGTTATCCGCCGCCTCGTTTTTTGTGCATGTCATTGTCCCAAACCGTTGCGCATCCTCGGTCAGTCCCGTCGGCATGCTTTTGGGCGACATGCATCAGTCATGGAGACGACCCGTTGAACGACAAGATGTTTCCCCGACCCGTCCGGCTGAAATTCACCCCCGAGCGTGAGCGCGTTGTCCGCAGTGCGTGGGAAGGCCTGGAATGCCTCCGCGACTGGCCGGTCGGCCAGGGCCAGCTCTACCGGGCAGCGTTGCGCAGCTGTCGCGATGCGCTGGATGGCTGGACGCCGCCGGAAAAGGCGATGCGGGCGATGATTGACGCCGCGCGCGAAGCAAAACTCCTCCAGTAGCGGGACATGGACATGGCCGAGTTGATGCTGCCCACGCCGCTGCGGATCAAGCTGCATGGCTCGGATACGATCCGCGACGTCGCCACACTGAAGGATGCCAGCGAAATCCTGATCGACTGGCCGCAGGCAAAACGCGGCCCGTTTTACCAGGCGGCGCGCGAAAAGGTCGAGGCAGCGTTGGAAAACGAGGCAAATGCTGCCGAGGCGCAGGAGGCGTTCGTGGCGCTCTGCAACCACGCCGGCGTGCTGGTGCGGTAGAGGTATAGCTTCGATGGCAACCACAACCTTCGAGATTGGCTGAGCCAACCCTCCCTTCGTCATCCCTGGGCGAAGCAGGAGCGAAGCTCCGTCGCGGAGACCCTGGGATCCATGCCGCGACCTTGTCCAAAGAATGCAGCGGAGCAGAATTCTGAACCGCAGCAGCGCTCCCGAGTCACGGCATGGATCCTGGGGTCTGCGCCGCGTCGCTTCGCTCCTTGCTTCGCCCCAGGATGACGAAGCGATGGGCATTTACGCCAATCGCGAAGGCATGCGGTCTTTGCTGCGAAATCAATTTATCCCGCGGGAAGCTCGATCGGGTGAGAGGTCTCGAACCCAAAACGAGGTTGCGCCGCCCGCGACTACCGGCGAGCCCTGCCTTATTGCTTCGGCGGCTGGGGCGGCACTTCACCCGGTTTGATCACCGGCGTCTTGCCTTCGTCGGGCGCCGGCGCCGCCATTCCCTGGTCACCTGTGGGAGGCGGTTTCAGCACGCCGCCGCAATCGTTGAGCGTCTCCGTCAGATTGCCGCCGCCAGCCTGCTGTTCAGGCTGCTGTTTTGCATCTTGCTCTGTCTGGGCCCGGCATTTGTCGGCCGGCGCCGCCTGGCTGTCGTTCTGCTGCTGGTCGGTCTGGGCTGCAACCGGCATGGCCAGCGCCAGCATCAGGCTGAATGGCACGATGGCGAGAATTCTCATCTCAGCCTCCTTCTTCCTGTCACGGCCGCCCGCGGCGGCCTTCCCTTCACAGGGACAACGCCTGTCGAGGAAAAAGGTTGGCCGCTGCTGCCCCGCTGCGTTGCAACCAAATCCATTCGCCGGCCGTTGCGCGTGCCGGAGGCGACCATGTTCGATGACTTTCAAAGTGCGGAAATCGACACCGGCGATGCCGGCATATTCTCGCTGCGTGCCGGCAGCGGGCCGCCGCTGCTGTTGCTGCACGGTTTTCCGCAGACGCATCTGATGTGGCGCGATATTGCATCTGCGCTGGCCAACCGGTTCAGCGTCGTCTGCGCCGATCTGCGCGGCTATGGCGGCAGTTCCTGTCCGGCGTCGGCTCCCGATCACGCGCCCTACGCCAAGCGCATCATGGCCGCCGACATGGTGGCGCTGATGGCAAAGCTCGGTTTCTCAAGCTTCATGGTCGCCGGCCATGATCGCGGCGGGCGTGTCGCCTACCGGATGGCGCTCGATCATCCAGACAGCATCGACAAGCTTGCCGTGCTCGACATCGTGCCCACGGCCGATGCCTGGGATAGGGCCGACGACAGGCTGGCGCTGGGCTACTGGCCATGGTCGTTGCTGGCACAGCCCGAGCCGTTGCCGGAAAAGATCCTGGCAGGTGCTGCCGAGGCGATCGTTGACAATGCCCTGAGCGGCTGGGGCTCATCGCCCTCGGTGTTTCCTCCCGAGGTGCGGCGGGCCTATATCGATGCCTTGCGCGCGCCTTCCCACGCCCATGCCATCTGCGAGGAATATCGGGCGGCGGCTATGCTCGACCGCGAGCATGACCGTTCGGACAAGGCCGCAGGCCGGCGCATCCGCTGCCCGCTATTGGCGCTGTGGAGCGGCCAGGGCGCACTCGCGGACTGGTATGCCGGCGAAGGCGGGCCGCTTGCGCTGTGGCGAGGCTGGGCCGATGACGTACGCGGCCAGGCGATGCCGGGCGGACATTTCTTTCCCGAGGAGAACCCGGCTCAGACCGCCGAGGCGCTGGCCAGCTTCTTCGGTGAAACCAGTCGGGGCATTTCGCAACGGTCGGGTTTACCTTCGCCCTCGCTTTGATGGGGCCGAAGCTGCCTCCCGCTGCTGAATAGACCGTCAAGGGCTGAAATACGGCTCGGCGGCAGGGATTTCGGCGGCAAGCTGCGGAACGACGATCGATTCCAGCGGCGCCGTCAGCGACCAGCTGAGATGGCCCGGGCTGCGTTCCAGGACCGCCGAGCCGTTCAGCGATTGCGGCGCGACCCGCTGCAGGACGACGGTGCCGAAGCCCTTGCGCGTGCTTTCGTCCCGCCGGTCCCGTTCATGCACCGGCATCGTTTCGTCCCAGACGAGATGGATTTCCCGCCGTCCCGAAACACCATTGGCGATCTGCCAGGTGATCTCAAGCCGCCCGGTATCACCCGCCAGCGCGCCATATTTGGAAGAGTTGGTGCCGAGTTCGTGAAGTGCCATGCCGAGATTTTGCACGGCGTTCGGCTGCAAGGTCAGCAGCGGCCCGGAGAGCGATACCTGTTCCTCGTGAGCGAACGGCTTGAGCTGCTCCTGGATGAGGTCGAAGAGGCTGGCGCCCGCCCATTCCGAATTCACCAACAGATCGTGCGACCGCGACAGCGCCATGATGCGCGAGCGGATCAGCTCCTCGAACTCGCGCGGATCGGTCGAGCGTTTGCCTGTCTCCCTGACCATCGAGAGGATCACCGCGAACTGGTTCTTGACGCGATGGTTCACCTCGCGCAGCAATAGCCGGATGCGGCGCTCGCTGTCCTTGGTCGCGGTGATGTCGCGGGCGATCTTCGAAGCACCGATAATCTCGCCCGATACGTTCCTGATCGGCGAGATGGTCAGCGACACGGCAATGAAACTACCGTCCTTGCGTCGCCGGATCGTCTCATAGCTGGCCACCAGTTCGCCATTGCGAACCCGGCCGATGATGTCGGTCTCCTCATCCCTGAGATGATCGGGAATGAGCATCAGCACCGACCGGCCGACAGCCTCCTCGGCTGTGTAGCCGAACATGCGCTGCGCCGCCCCGTTCCAACTGGTGATGATGCTGTTCAGATCTTTGCTGATGATGGCATCGAAGGACGAATCGACGATCGCCGCCAGCCTTGCGTCGGCGGCGGCTTCGATCAGGCCATCGATGTCCGTCAATTCCGTCATAGCCCCACCTTCCCCCGGTCACGCCTTCCGGCTCGCGTGAGCGATTTCCGCAGCGCCACAGCAATGCGCGACGGGCATTTTGGTTGCAATCGGCGTGCCGCTCAGCCTCCGCGGACGGCGCCGCTGATACCGGCGACACCGCTGTCCGCGGATCCCGCCAAGGTGCGGGGTTGCTGCAGGATCAGCAAGGACGTGGTGTCGGAAATATCGAAGACATGCCTGGCCTTAAGGCCGGGCGCGTTTCACACCGAACGGCGCGCCGGAAATCGTAGCCAGGCCATCATGCCCATATCCGGCGCGACCAGGTTCCATTCCGACCTCGTCAGGCGGAGCAACAGGCGGTTGATCGGCCTGGACGTCCCGCTGCAGGCAATCCTCGTAGCGGTGGTCGCGGCCGCCACAGAAGGAACAGCACATGGCTTCACGATCCTCGTTTCCGGGCCACAATTGGGGCGTCTCGTAGGGCTTCCTGCCGGCCATGCCCAGCAATGCGCGACGCGTCATTTGGTTGCGCCGCCAGGAAACGCCCAGCCGGCCATTGCGGAACCACCGGCCGGGATGCGAGTTTCGCGTGACACATCAGATCGAGGGAACCACCATGCCAATGCGCCGAATTGCTTTGATGACGGCAGCGATCCTGTTTGCCGCGACCGGCCTCGCTGAAGCCCGGCCCGATACCCGCACGATGAGCTGCGAGCAACTCCAGCGGCTGATCCAGAGCCACCGCGCCGTGGTGCTGACCACCGGCCCCAACACCTATGACCGCTATGTCAGGCAGTTCGGCAACGAATGCGACTGGCCCGAAGTGCCGATGTCGGCCTACGTTCCGACCCGTGACGGCCGCTGCCCGGTCCACCGCTGCGAGGAGCCTGTCAACAACTTCCCGAACTGATGCCGGCCACGCGCCTTTGCCGCCGCACTGCGTTGATCCCGGCGCGCGAACCGGCTACGGGTGTGGGCGCAGTTGTATTTTCCCGCTTCGTCTAATGGTAGGACAGCGCCCTTTGAAGGCGTGAATCGTGGTTCGAGCCCATGAGCGGGAACCAGCAACAACAGATGGCTAGCCGGCAAGCCGCTCCCCGGTCTCCTCGGCGCCAAGTGCCTGCTCCACGGCCTTGGGGTTCTTCTTGATGACGGTGAGATAGGCGCGCACCGCGCTGTCGGGCGCCGACCGGCCCTGCTCCCAATCGCGCAGACGAGCAAGGCCGAAGCCGAACCGGGCCGCGAAGGCCTCTTGATTGAGGTGGAGGACTTTGCGGATTGCACGGACATCGACCCGCTCCGGCACATGGATCACGGCTCCGTCGGTATCACCCTCAGCGAACGCAATGGCGTCGTCGAGACCGGCCTTGATCTTGTTGAACGCACTCTTGCTCATTTCGCTTTTCCCTTCTTTCCGTAGGTGTCGATCAGAATCTTCGTCAGTTTTGCGAGATCGTTGCACTCGGCTTTCGACAAATTGTCCTTCTCGCCCTTGCCGAACACGGTTAGGAGGAACACCGGAATGTCCTCGCCGCCGAACACGGTCACGATTCGATAGCCGCCGCTCTTGCCATGCCCGCGACCGGCAACACGAAATTTCCGACAGCCGCCTGTGCCCTTCATCACCTTGCCGAACTGAGGGTCGTCTCCAAGGAGTTCGACAACCTCTGTCCGCTCCTCTTCGGACATGCCGGCGGCGTGGGCGGCGGAAAGATATGCTGGCGTTTCGACGACTGTGTGCATGGCCGATACTACGGAATTTCCGTATAATGTCAAGGCCAACTACGGACATCCCGGAGTTTGCCTTGCAGATTTTCGCTTGCGCGCGAGGCGCATAGTGCTCACTGCCAACATGCCAGGCGGCGGCGGGAACCGCCAAGGCACCTGTCCCCCTGAAACCATTTCGCGGACCCTGCGTTGACGGCCGGGGCGCCGTCAGACACAGGAGACATCCCATGACCGTCAACTGCCGCATATCAATCGACAACCGGCCGGAGGCCACGGATGCAATTTTCCAGGCGGTTCCCCGGATCGGCGAAAGCGTTTCCCTGTCGATCGACGGAAATGCGCAGGATCTACGGGTATCGCGTGTCGTGCACGTCACCAACGGCACGCTGGAAGGTGCCGCGATCGTCGTCGAAGTGACGACCAACATTCTATAGAGAGCAGGAACCCGTCGACCGAGCACACGCCAGCCGATACGCTCGGGCGAGCGCCTTGATATCTTTTCGATGCAACAGGTCTTTCCGGCGGAGCAAGTCCGGCCTAATGAGATATCCTGTCGCTTTAGCGGAGGAGGACGTCGTGAAAGACCTGCGCAGTCTCCTTGCCGAACTGTCGTCCAGCTGGCTCAAGCGCCGCAAGGCGCAAGCGCCCGAAACCGTGAACATGGTCAAGGCCGCACCCCGCCCCGCCCAGCAAGCGACGAGGCAGCGTGCGGCCCACAAACCCAAACCAACACCCACCCGCGACGTCGCCTCGAACATGTGAGTGACGCGCAAGTCGAAAGGCGAACAACCCGGGCGTCTCCCGATGTTTTCGGAACTCTCACGCCAGAGTGATCGGCACCGACGAAACCTTACGACGCCAGACGCGTTAATTGCTCCAGCCTGGTCGAGGTTCCAATGCAAACCGCATGGTTTTCCAAACCCGTGGCGGTGTCGGTCGGTGTCACCGGTTCCATCCGCCATCTGTCCAATACACAGCAAGCCATTGAATTGCTCACGACACATTGGCGTGACGCCGGCAGCCCAAAACATCAAACGGCTTTGCGCGCCTGCCGCCGGGCGACGAGCGGCGAGGTTGCCGCCGATGTCGCCAGGTCGGCGCTTGTCGAGGCCGCGCGCGAAGCCCACATCCTGATCGAATAGAGTGTCGATTGAATCGGCCAACGTCGATGCGGCGGCTATAGTCGCGGCATCCCCTCCTGGAGACCCCACCATGACCCTGAAAACACGCAAGCTCGGCAGCCAGGGGCTGCAAGTCTCGACCATCGGCCTCGGCTGCATGGGTATGAGCCAGTCCTACGGCCCGGCCGATGAGGCCGAATCCATCGCCACGCTGCACCGCGCCATCGAGCTTGGCTGCACCTTCCTCGACACCGCCGAGGTCTATGGCCCCTACGCCAACGAGGCCTTGCTCGGCCGGGCGTTGAAGGGCAAGCGCGACCAGGTGACGATCGCCACCAAATTCGGCTTCCGCATAGAAAACGGCAAGCAGGTCGGAACCGACAGCCGGCCCGAGCACGTTCGCGAGGCCGTGGAAACCTCGCTCGCCCGACTCGCCACCGACCATATCGACCTCATCTACCAGCACCGCGTCGACCCGGCGGTACCGATGGAGGATGTCGCGGGCGCCGTCGGCGAACTGGTCGCGCAAGGCAAGGTGCGCTTCTTCGGCCTGTCGGAGGCAGGTGCGGCCAATATCCGCCGGGCGCATGCCGTGCATCCGGTGTCGGCGGTGCAGAGCGAGTATTCTCTATGGGAGCGCAATCTGGAGCCGGAGATCATCCCGCTGCTCAGGCAACTCGGCATCGGCCTGGTGCCGTTCTCGCCGCTCGGCCGCGGTTTTCTCACCGGCGCGGTCAAGCGCGCGGAAGACTATGCCGAGGGCGATTACCGCCGCAACGACCCGCGCTACCAGGGCGAAAACTACGACGCCAATGTCGAGGCGGCGGCCAAGGTGCGCGACATCGCGATAGCCCGGGGCGTCAAGCCAGGCCAGGTCGCGCTGGCCTGGCTGCTGGAGAAGGGAAACGGTTTTGGCATCGACATCGTGCCGATTCCCGGCACCAAGCGGATCAGATATCTGGAGGAGAACGTCGCCGCCGCCTCGCTGAAACTCGACGCCGCCGAAATGGCCGCGCTCGACGAAGCGCTCGCGCCCGGAAAAATCTCCGGCCCGCGCTATACCGAGCGCGGCATGGCGACGGTCGACCGGTAGGGCGGCGCCGCCCCTTTTTGCGGAGTCGTCAATGCTGTAGCTCTTTGCGAACTGGCCAGCTCTCAGGTCATCAGCCAACCGCCGGCTCGGTCAAGAAACGCGTCCCGCTGTTCCACCGCCGCTGGCGTGGCCATCCCGAACGCCGCCGTCAACGTGCCGATGTTCGAAGCAATGAGATCAGCGAAGCGCTTCATGTTCCGCTTGTCGAGACCATTGAGCTGCCCCGCCAGGGATGCCGCGATGTCGGTCGTATGGCCGGCACAAATGCGTTTGCGCGCGGCAGCGCTTTCGATACCCAGCGCTTGCAGGAAAACAGCGAAATCGTCAGCGGTGATCGCCGCCAGCCTGTCCGCCGTGCCGATCCTGAAGGCCAGTTCTTCGGTCACGTTGGCGTCGAGCCGCGTCGGCAGCAGGTCGTAGCGTGGCGCCATGCGGATGCGCCCGCCTCTATCGTGAAGAAGCGCGAAATTCTTGGCGTGGCCATCGGTGTTGCCGATCATCAGATCGAACAGCGTTGCCTTGATGAAGATATCCTTCTCGCCGGCCGGGTCTATCGTCGCCTCGAGCACGCGGCGAATGGCCGGAGCGTCGAAGCGCCGGCCGGGCGTTCCGCGTCGCTCGTATTTCAGCCCCGCCGGCAGCCCGAGCGCCTGGGCGAAATCCTCCTGATGGATGCGCACGATCTGTCCGTCGCCGGTCAGCGCCCTGTCGAACCGGGTAATCAGCAGCGCCTCCATCTCGCCGAATGGCATAACCGTGGCGTCGGTCGTGTCGAAACCGAGCACCCGCGAGAGCGCGAGCGCCTCGGCCTCGTCGCGGGCATCGCGGAGATGACCCTGATCAGGGACTTTCAATATATGTGTGGTCGGTGCGCCCGAACCCCGCCGCGGTTCGGCGAAGGAGCCGTCGGGCAGGTAGGTCAGCGCGATCTTGCTCTGCACCCCGGCCAGCGGCGATGGGTCGGCGGTGCCGTCCGGCAAGCGGCGGCGGCGGTGCAGCGCATCGACGATGTCGACCATTCGTTCCATGCCGATCCGAACATAGTCGCTGCCATAGTCTCCGGGCAGCTTGACCGGTGGGGCGCCGGCCGGCAGCACCGACAAGGCGCCGGCGCAGTCCTTGCCGATATGGAACAGCAGGCCGGCGATGTCATCGCGTGCAAGGCCCTCGCGGGCCATGATATCGGCCAGCGCACCATCACGTTCCTGCAGCAAATTGTCGAAGAACGGCCTGGCCGCGACATCGCCATAGGGTTCGTCGGTCAACGGCAGCGACAAGGATAGGGCGACAGCGTCGGGATTGGCGACATAGTTCTTCCGGTAGGCGTAAGCGACCCCGCCATTGTCGTCGCGCGCCAGGATGCCGACCGGCTCGGTGAATCCGTCGAGCCGGACGTCAAGTGTCAGCGCATCCATCAGCGTTCCCGGGCGAAGAGCACAATGCCAGCGGCATTGGTGACCTTCAACACCTTGCCCAGTTCCAGCGTCGGCTTGCCGTTCTCCAGTTCCGACAGGAAGCGCCGGCCGACCCCGGCAAGGTCGGCGAATTCCTGTTGCGAAAATCTCCGCTGCTCACGAGCAGCACGCACCAGCCGGCCGAGGTCCGGCGGCGACGCGATGATGGTGAGTTCGGACTCGGCCTGGGCATCGGGGCCGAGCATCCGAGACAGCGTGACCCGAACCTCGGGCGAAGGGGCTTTGATCGTCACCCCTGTCACCGGGACGACGACGCCCGCCCCACCCGGGTCCGGTACATTGCTCCCATCACCCTGTTCGGCGAATCCGGCCGGCCTGCCGGCATCCGCAGGATCGGTTCGCGCGGCGCGGCGCGCAATCTCGATGGCGCTCAGGGGTACGGTTGCCGGCGTCGGTGTGATTTTAGTCATGATGCTGATCCCGAGCGGGAACATAATCCCTCCCGGAGCAAAATACAAGCCGTTTTGTACCCGATCGGGATCATTGCTCAAAAGATCGGATACCGTACGGGAACAGCAGGCGCATTCTAATTCGCACAACCGCCGCACCGATCCCGAGCGGGAGCAGGACGAAGGCGGGTTCCTGACTCATGACGCCAGACCCTTTCTGGGCTGCGGCCATCGGCGCATGAGGGCAATTCGTCGACAGCGCGCGATGGCGATAGTCGACCGATAGAAGCTCATGGTCGCGTAGCCCTTCTGTTGCGCGCGCCGGAGCCCCACAAGGCGCGCCTGAGCAAGTTCCGCCTGCCCTTGCGCGGCACAAGATCGATATCGCTGACAAGCTTTGCCCCGCCCTCGCGCCGTTCCAATGTGATCTTGCGGCTATGGAAGGCTTCCAGCTCGGCGCGGTGCGCCACGCTGATGATGGTGACTTCAGGCAATTCGCCGATGACCGTCTCCATCATCTTGTCCTGGCTCTTCTCGTCGAGCGCCGAGGTCGCTTCATCCAGCACGACGATATCGGGGCGATGCAGCAGCAGGCGCGCGAAGGCGAGGCGTTGCTTTTCGCCACCCGACAGCGTCTGGTCCCACGGCGCTTCTTCCTTGATCCTGTCGGCAAGGTAAGCAAGGCCCACCTTGTCGAGGGCAGCCTTGATCTGCTTGATCGTCCACTTGTCCGCCGCCGCAGGATAGGCGACCGCGCGGCGCAGCGTGCCCGAGGGGATGTAGGGGCGTTGCGGCAGCATGAACAAACGCCTGCCCGCGTGGAAACTGACGCCGCCGCCGCCCCACGGCCACAGTCCCGCGACGGCCCGCACCAGTGTCGACTTGCCCGAGCCGGATTCGCCGGCCACCAGCACCCGCTCCCCCGGTTCGATCGCAACCTCGGTCTCCTTGACCACGGCGGTGCCGTCGTCGAGCGTCACGGAAAGATTGTCGAGGCTGAGCATCGCACCGTCATTGGTTTCGCCGTGCTGGATGCGTCCGAGCGCGTCGCTCTGCTCGGCGCGCTCCAGTCCGTCGAGCGACATCATCAGCGACGCGATGCGCCGCGCGCAGGCGTTCCAGTCGGCGAGACGGGGATAGTTGTCGACCAGCCATCCGAACGCGCCCTGCACGATGCCAAAGGCAGACGCTGCCTGCATCACCTCGCCAAGCGTCATCGAGCCTTCGAGGAATTTTGGCGCGCACAGCAGGATCGGCACGACCGGCGCAAACAGGCTCGATCCCTGCGACACCGCCGCCGTGCGCATGTGCTGACCGGTCAGCAGCGCCCATTGCCTGAGCACATGGCCGAAATTCCTGTCGATGCCGCTGCGCTCCTCCTCCTCGCCGCCGAGCAAGGCGATGCTCTCGCCGTTTTCGCGCACGCGCGTCAGCGTGTAGCGCAGTTCGGCCTCCGCCTGGTTCTTCCGTTCGGACAGCTGGACGAAGTTGCGGCCGATGACCACCATCGAGGTGGAGGTGATGGCGGCATAGATTATTGCGGTGATGACCAGGAAGCCGGGAATGGTGATGCTCTCGCCGCCGATCGGCAGGGTGAGCGCGCCGCCGATGGTCCACAGCACGACGATGAAGGTCGAGGCCGACAGGAACGCGTTGAGGACGCCGGCGATGAAATCGACCGGGGATTCGGTGGCGATGCGCAAATCTTCCGTCATGCGGGCCTCCGGGTTCTGGTGGTCGCCGCCGACGAGGTTCAGCTGGTAGTAGCGGCCGTTGGCCAGCCAGCGCGCGATGACCGCGGTGGTCAGCCAGGAACGCCAACGGCGCTGGATCGTCATGCGCAGGTAGACCTGCGCGACGACAAGGCTGCCGCTGCAGAACACCAGCGGCATGAATATGGCGATGAGGAAATAGACGCTGCGGGCATTGCGCTGCTCGAGGGCATCGAACATCGAGCGGTTCCAGACATTGATGCCGTACTGGAAACCGATATTGATGCAGATCAGCAGCAGCACCCCGATGGTGAACGGCCAGGCGAGCCGATCGCCGCCGCGGCCCCAGTAGCCGCGCGCGCTGATCCAGAAACGCCTCAGCAAATATCGCTTGCGCGCCTGCTCCGCCTCCTCGGGCGTCAGTTCTGGATCGGGTTCGACGGCCTCCGGCGGCGGCGCGGCCTGGCCATCGACCTCGGGCGTGGCTTCGACAGCCGATGCCTTTTCCAGGCGCGACTTTCCAGCCTCGCGTGGTTTGGCGCCGTCGACCGATTTCGGCTTGGATTTAGCCCCGGACATAACGGCGATAACGGCTTAAAAATCAAAAGGTTTCATGATGTCCGCCCGAGATGCTGGCTGCCAGCGGCACACCAAGGCTCTTCTGGCTTCCAGTGTCCGCGAGGGGGCGTTTGGGTGCTTGGCGAATGGACACTGTCATTGCCGGCGAAGCCAAGCAGTTCATCGCTTACAGCCACATGGAACACATCGGTGGTCTGCTTCAACCAGAGCGAAAAATATGCGGGCGTTCGGTACGCCAGGATTTCGGTTGGGACCAGATGCGCATGGGCATCATGCCAGCCCTGATGACACAGTTGCACAATCGCCGACTGGTCGGCCTCCCGTGCCGGGCGGATTTCAAGCATTCTTCACGTCCTGCAAAAGTCAGGAGCCATATGATTGGTGCGAGCAAGCGAAGCGACGAACTCGGAGGTTTGACCCGCCCTTCCACAAGGTGGGTTGTTCGCGTGAGAAATGATGGAAAGGGACGCTGCCACCTCTCATAACGAAAGTTCAAGCGGCTTGCGGGAACTCCATGTCAAAGCGCAGCGGAGAGCCGAGCGCCTTAAACGCTTCTTCGAGCGAGTCGAGCCGCGAGTTATGATCGAGCCGGAAAAGCCGGTCGACATGTTCGCGCTGGCATTTGAGTTCACGCATCAGATCGGCGCGAGTCCACCCCTTGCTCTTCAGGAGCATATAGAGCCCAGATTTCAGGAAGACGAGCGCTGAAACCTCTACAAACCGCCCCTTGCTTGACGTTTCCTTGAGCGGGAAGGGAAGATCCTCCCCATTCGCGATGCGAGCGGCGATAGCCTCCTCGATAGCGTTCCGGCCGTTTACACAGGCCTCCTCCTGCGTACTTCCATAAGAAACAACTTCGTCGAATTGAGGCGCTGTAACCAGCCAGGTATCATTGTCATCGGGCGCGAGAGTGAGTTCATACCACATTACAAAGGCTCCTCCATTTCAGCCCCAAGTCCCCTTGATCTTTTCGACCAAGCGCGTGCCGAGCTCCTTTCCGCCGTGCATGGGCAACTGGGAAACCCTATTTTGAGACGGACAGTCAGATGACCGCTTCCACAACGATGGGTTTCGAAGGTGCATCCCTGCTTGGCGAGCCAGCGCCGGAGTTCGTTCGCGTTCACATAGATAGCGTAGTCCACACATATGTGGAAATCAACAGAAGTGTGGACTCTAGGCAGCTCATTGAAAAATATAGAAAATATCTACCCTGGTTCGCCGACAAGCGGCGCCAGCCACCACAATCGAGGAGGCGGAGAGACTCGCTGCCGCCTCATCGTTCTTCAAGCAGTCGTTCAGCCCGGCTCGGCATAGTGCGCGGTGTTCGCCAGTCGGGCGTCGGCCTTCAGTGCATAAACGCTTCTCGCAGCCACGCGAAGAAACCGGATCTTCCAGACATTGCCGCGCGGACACGGGATGCGGCCCATCGTGCCGTCATCGTGGCGCCTACGTGACAATGGCAGACGATTCCGTGGAGCTGCCAATCGGTCAGCTCGAAGAAGCGCTTGGCCTCACCGTAGGTATCTTCTTTCAGGCCCAGCGCGCGAAAGAGCGGATCCTCGAAAGCAATTGTGATCGGTGATCCCGCGGAACGCATTCTTTCGCGCGTCTCCACGGATTGGTGCTCGGTCCCCGTCAGCGCTCCTAGGCACCTGTTGGGATTTTGCTCCAGAAGCTGCGCCCAGCGTTCGAGGCGTTCGCCTCGGGTCGCGAGAAGATGGGTTGCCTCGGCGTGGACGTCGGCAACGGCATTCAGTTGGTCAACGGTTTGATGCTTCACGGACGCCTCCTATTCAGCAGCTGAATTCGGTTCAGCCTTTAATGGAATTATGTCGCCCGGTGGGGTCGGCAAGACCCGGAGATGCACGCTACGACGATTCATTTTGGGCGGCATGGCTCCATTCCGCTGTACGGCTCGTGAGCGCGTGGCCGGGGCGCAATCGAAACCGCATCGGAACCATCCGCAAGCGCGACCGTTCTGCCCGCATCAGCCCTGGTCGAGACGCTGGTTGGTCGGCATCCGCCGATGTTCATGACCCACCAAGCCCCCACGCAGGAGTTACTTCATGGCCATTCTGCCTAACCCCGACCCAGTGCCTGCTCCAGTACCCACGCCGCCGCCGCCGCTTCCCGAACCGAAGCCCATGCGCGAGCCGGATCCGGACAGGCTTCCGGATGAAGAGCCGGTCCCCAATCCGGATGAAAACGACGTGCCGCCCAAGCATACGGTCCCGGTCTGGACCGCTGGCGATGGTCATGATCATTCGCTTCACTTGGCCCCGTCCGGCTTTTTGTTGAAGATCGTGAGCAGGTCCACCGGCAGCGGAAACACCACCGTCGACGAGCGCTCGCCGGCGATGTCGTGCAGCGCCTCGAAATAGCGTAACTGCATGGCCTGCGGCTCCTGCGCCAGCATCTTGCCGGCCTCGACCAGCTTTGCCGCCGCCTGCTGCTCGCCATCGGCATTGATCACCTTCGCGCGCCGCAGCCTTTCGGCCTCGGCCTGTTTGGCGATGGCGCGGACCATACTCTCGTTGAGGTCGACATGCTTGATCTCGACGTTGGAGACCTTGATGCCCCAGGCATCGGTCCGCTGGTCCAGGATCTCCTGGATATCGCTGTTCAGCTTGTCGCGCTCGGCCAACATCTCGTCGAGCTCGTGCTTGCCGAGCACCGAGCGTAATGTGGTTTGCGCCAGCTGGTTGGTAGCGGTCATGAAATCCTCGACCTGGATGATCGCCCGCTCGGCGTCGACGATGCGGAAATAGAGCACGGCGTTGACCTTCACCGAGACGTTGTCGCGCGAGATCACGTCCTGCGGCGGCACGTCCTGCACCACCACGCGCAGGTCGACCCGCACCATCTGCTGGACGAAGGGAACGAGGAGGATGAGGCCGGGGCCCTTCACCCCGGTGAAGCGGCCGAGTGTGAAGACCACGCCGCGCTCATATTCCCGCAGGATACGAATGGCTGCGGAGAGGAAGATCAGCACGAGGAGGGCGAGTATCAGATAGGCCACATAACCGATCATCATTGCCTTGCTCCATTGTTCCTGCGCCGGACCGTCAGCACGAGATCCCTGACATCGGCCACCTCGACGCTGTCGCCCAGGGCGAGCGGTTCGTTGGCTTTCGCCCGCCAGCGTTCGCCCTGGGCCAGCACATGGCCCTCGCTGCCCGACCAGTCGAGGATCTTGGCCGGAAGTCCGTGCATGGCCTGCGCGCCGACACGCGGCAGACGCTTGCGCGCCGCCCACAGATAGCTGCCGGCCAGCAGCGCCAGGCCAAGCGTCAGCGCGGCGGCGGTGCCGATGACCGCCCATGACATCTCGAAGCCGGGGCCCTCGACCTTGAGCAGCATGGCGGCGCCGAGCAGGAAGGCGGCCACGCCGCCAAGCCCAAGCACTACGGTCGGATTGAAGGCCTCGATGACGAGGAAAGCGAGGCCAAGCAGCATCAGGGCAAGGCCGGCATAGTTGATCGGCAACAGGTTGAGCGCATAGAGCCCGAGCAGAAGGCAGATGGTGCCGATCACGCCGGGAGCCACCGCGCCGGGGCTGGTGAACTCGAAGATGAGGCCGTAGAAGCCGGCAAGCATCAGGATGACGGCGATGTTGGGATCGGTGATGACGGCGAGAAGCCGGATCAGCCAGCCGGGCTCCAGCGTCTCGACCGGGAGGCCTTTGGTCGCCAGCACCTGTTTCTTGCCAGCCACCTCGACCATGCGGCCGTCGGCAAGCTGCAGCAGTTCGGCCGTGTCGTGGGCGACGAGATCGACGACATGTGCCTGAAGTGCCGCGCCGGCGGAAAGGCTGGCCGCCTCGCGCACGGCCTTTTCACCCCAGTCGGCATTGCGCCCGCGCAGTTCGGCGAGCGAACGGATCAAGGCAACCGCGTCGTTCGTCACCTTGGTCATCATCGCGTCGTCCGCCGGCGGTCCGGTGGCGTCCTTCTGGTCGTCCTTGTTCTGGTCGCCGCCACCGGGAAGGGACGGCAACCCGCCAAGCTCGACCGGTGTAGCGGCGCCCAGATTGGTGCCGGGCGCCATCGCCGCGACATGGGTTGCATAGAGGATATAGGTTCCGGCACTTGCCGCATGCGCGCCGGCGGGCGCGACATAGCCGATGACGGGAACCGGCGAGGCAAGGATATCTGCGATCATCTCGCGCATCGAGGTGACCAGCCCGCCCGGCGTGTCGATCTCGAGGATGAGAACTTCGGCGTGCCGCTCGGCGGCCTTCGCCAGCGCCTCCTTGAGCTGCCTTGCGCTCGCCGGCCCGATGGCGCCGTCCATCTCGACGCGCAACGCCAGCTTCTCCGTCGCCTCTCCGGTTACGGAAGAGGGACTGGCGACCGCGGCGGCCGTGAGAGCCGCGGCAAGAACCGCCATCCGCGCGAGGTTCACGCTCAAAACTCCCTAGGCAGGATATGGGGCCCGATCCCATCAAAATCCATGGCGCGGCCGCAGGACTGCAAGCCACAACCCGGCTCTGCGCGGCCTGGATGGCAACGCATGGGCGCGTAAATTCAAATCCGGAGGAGCCCGCCACTCGCGCGCCGGACCCCCACCCTTTCACCGGTCACGCATGCGCGTGCGGATGACGGAAGTCCCAGACTGCCCAACCTGATACCGCAACCACCAGCACGCCGAGAATGACATGGGTGGCCATCGCGTACCCGTTCGCCATGAAATCGAGAAGCCAGGGCGAAACGATCAGCCAGAGCCCGAGAACGACACTAACCCATTCCTCCCACTCGGCGAATGCGGCAAGCGTCGCCAGAGCCATGACGCCCAGCACGACGCCAACAATCCAGGCGTTCCATGCGGGAGCGGTTGCAGTAGCGAAGCCGATTATCCAAGGTGAGATGAACAGACAGATGGCAAGGACCAGATTGAGCCAGTCCTGGCTCTTCTTTCCTTCCATGAGTGTATTAGCCATGACAACCTCCATAGATGAAGCTTGACCAAAGCGTTAAGTTCGCGTGCAACGCACGCTCAATGATTGATGTAACTACGCTTCACATGGCCTTCAAGGCTTGACCAGTGACCCTTCCGCTCCCGAACGGGATCAGCGCCCTGCATGCCTTGCCAGCGCGTGCTCGATCAGCACGTCGATGATCTGACTGTAACCGATGCCTGATGCCGCCAGCGCCTTGGCGTACATCGAGATGTCGGTGAAACCGGGAATGGTGTTGACCTCGTTGACCAGCAGGCTGCCGTCGGCGCGCAGGAAGAAATCGACGCGTGCCATGGCTTCGCAGCCGAGCGCCTGAAAGGCCTGCCGCGCCATCTCCCTGGCCTTGTCGGCAACCGAGGCCGGGACATCGGCGGGCACCTTGACCACCGCGCCGTCGACATCGAGATATTTGGCCTCATAGGTGTAGAAGCCGTGCTTGCCGGCTGGAATGATCTCGCCGGGCAGCGACACCGTCAGCGTGCCGTCGGCCCGCTCCAGTACCGAGAACTCGATCTCGCGGCCTTCAACGAACTCCTCCACCAAAACCTTGCTGTCATGCCGGAAAGCGGCCTCGACGGCCGCGGTGAAGCCGGCGCTGTCGGTTGCCTTGCTGACCCCGAAGGATGAGCCCTGGCGCGCCGGCTTGACGAACACCGGCAGGCCGAGCTTTGCCGCGACATCCTCGAAGGACACGCGCTCACCGCGCCGCAAGGTCAGCGAGCGGGCAACCGCCAGCCCGGCCTCGCGCATTAGCCGCTTGGCGATCTCCTTGTCCATGGCCGCGGCCGAAGCGAGGATGCCGCAGCCGACATAGGCGACATCGGCGACTTCCGCATAGCCCTGCACCGAGCCATCTTCGCCGAACGGCCCGTGCAGGACGGGAAAGACGACATCGACGGGATCAGGCTGCGTTCCATCCGGCGATATGGCGACCAGCCTGCCCTTGCCGCCGGGCAGCAGGGCGACCTCGATGCCGTCCTCGGATGCCGGCGCCCTTGCCCCGTCGTTGGCGGCCGACTGTTGCAGCAGCCATCTGCCGCTCCGGGAAACGGCGATCGGCACGATGTCGTAGCGTGTCCGGTCGATCGCCTTCAGCACATTGGCAGCCGAAAGGCGCGACACGTCATGTTCGGCCGAACGCCCGCCATAGAGGATGGCTACCCTTGTCTTAGCGGTCATCGAAATTCCTCAACTGTCAAAAAATCAAATGGCGACGGCAATGCCGCGATTGGCGAAGAAACGGTCGAAATCGGCTGGCGCCAACACTGCGTTTGCCTGTGTGGCGCTGATATGGCCGGACGGATTGTGGAAACGGAAACTCTCGTCCGACGCAGCGGTGACCAGCACCAGATGGCCGCCCTTCGAGGGCGGCTCGCGCTCGGGCCAGCGGATGGAACTGCTGACCGACGCGATGAAAAAACGCGACCGCGAAAGGATCGCCGGTATGTCCGCTGTCGCGACATTGGTCATCACCTCGGCCCGCAGGCCGAAGACCTCCTGCACGAAGCTGACGAAAGGCGCGTAGATCAGCCCCTTGATCGAACCGTCTTTGACGACATAGCCGCCATATCCAGTGCATCGTCTGGCAAGCTCGATCGTCGGCACGATTTCGCCGCGCGTCGCCAGGATCATCTTCAGGCATGCCATGCCGCAGATATTAGCGGCCCAGACCGCATATTCGTCCAGCGTTTCCGCTCCCGATCCCTGCCATAGGGGATCGCGCCTGAGCGCCAGTTGGGCGCCGTCGGCGAGCACGTCCATCGTCATGTCCGGCGTTTCCCACTGGCTGAAAAACGGCACGGTTTCAGGCAGTGGACTCATAACGGGCTCCTCGGGCAGCTGGCCATCTCGTATACGAGGATACGAGATAGATGAAAAGCTCCAACGTCGTCATCCCGGGCGAAGCAGCAGCGAAGCGACGCGGCGCAGACCCGAGGATGACGAAGCGAACGCAAGCGACCCGTCAAAACGTCTATGCAGTGAGCGCCGCCGCCTACTCGACCTTCGTCCAGCCGAAAACCAGCCAGGCGTATTTCGATTTTTCGTCAGGTTCGGCAGTGTAGGTCATCTGTATGTCGCCGTCCTTGGCGTAGATATCCAGCCTGGGCGCCGTTTCCAGCTTGAGCCACGCCGAACTGCTGGCAAAGGACCAGGTTCCGCACCAGACGCAGAGCCCCGACGCCGGATCACCGGGCTGGTGAAAGTTGTAGCGGCCGTCCGCTGTGATTTCCAGATAGTCGAACGCGCCGTAAAACGCGGTCACTGTCTGCTGGAACTCACTGGCGGCAGCCTCTTGTTCCGGCGTGGGCGCATCCGGCATGTCGCGCGGCGGCCGGATGGCTCCACCGTTCAGTTTCCATTTGCCGACAAAATCCTTCTGGGTCGGAAGATACTCCTCCTGAGCTTGCGCCGACGAGATATAAGCAACCGATAATATGGTTGGCAAACCCATGGTCCCGATCGCAAATAAAAGTGCGCCGGCACGGATCGCCTTGGTTAGGCTATGCATAAAAATAGTCTCCACGGTGGGTAATGGGAGTTTTATCGAGACATTTGTTGGCGCGCGTTGCTTCGATGCCGATTCCCGCCCGCCATCTGCACGGTTAGCATCGGCGCCACCAAATTGGCAACGCAAAGCGGCATCTCTCCAGCCTAGAAGGTGATCTTCACCGAAGCGGCGCTGCGCGTGTGCGGACCGTGATGGACGGCTTCGATGTTGTTGCCGTCCGGGTCGAGCAGGAAAGCGGCGTAATAGCCGGGATGATAGGGCCGTTCGCCCGGCGCGCCATTGTCCTTGCCGCCGCCGGCGAGCCCGGCCTTGTAGAAGGCCTCGACCATGGCGTGGTCCTTTGCCTGGAAGGCGAGATGATGGCGGCCGGTGAATTTTCCCAACGCTGCAGGGCTGTCGGCACTGGAGATAAACAACTCGTCGGCCCAGAAATAGCCGTCGCCGGTGCCGCCGATCGGGATATCGAGCACCTCGAAGACCGCTTCGTAGAAACGCCGGCTGGCCGGGAGATCCCTGACCACCAGCTGGATATGGTCGATGAGCCGACCGCGATGCAATTCCTGGGTTTCCATGCAAACTCCTCCTCGTGAGGCTTTCGAATTTAGGTTCGGACAGGACGCCGTCAATGCGGACGCATGACCGTCGCGCGCCGCAAGCCCACTGATGGTTCCCATGATCCATCTTTCAAACAAGAAGCCCGCCGGGAGGGGATCCGACGGGCCTTTGGAAAGCCGACACAAGAGGCTTTCATTTGTCTGCGGGGGGGCAGACATGGTGAGAACTCCGATTTGCCGCGGAGGTTCCACCGGAACGAAAAAAGCCCGCCGGCGAGCTGTTTGTTACGCAAGCCGCATGATGCGCCGGGCAGGCAAATCCCGTTCAGCTTGGAACTTTTTGTCCGGAGCCAAGTTTTGTGGCGCGGCCGGGAGGAATTGGAATTGGATAGTTTTCAAAGGCTCGAAGCGCTCGTCGACAGAGCTGGTGCCGACGATGTCGAAGAAGCGAACGTATTGCTGCGTCGTTTCAAGGGCAGATCAGACAAGGTCACAGCAGCGATCGACGAGTTCATGCTGGACTTCAAGACATTGGTCTTCGTCGTCGAAACCGGCGAGGAAGGGTTCGAAAAACAACTTCGCAAGCTGGCTCGCACCAGGCTTTCCAAGCTCAAGCACCTGATGAACGTGCCGGCATAGGAACCACACCGGGCCTGCTGAATTCCGGCGGAAGCCTATTCCTTCAGGATGGCCGCCAGCCTCGGGATGCCCTCGCTCACCGCCCGGCGGTCGGCGAGCGTGAAGGACAGCCGCAGCGTGTTGCGCCCGGTGCCATCGGCATAAAAAGCGCTGCCAGGCACGAAGGCGACGCGCGCCTCCTTTACCGATCGCGCCAGCAACGCGGTGGCGTCGGAGCCTTCGGGCAGCGTCGCCCAGACGAACATGCCGCCTTCCGGACGGCTCCAGGTCACGCCGTCCGGCATGTGGGCTTCCAGTGCCGCGAGCAGCCCGTCGCGGCGCTCGCGATAGGCGCCGATGAGCTTTTCGACCTGGCCGTCGAACGCCGTTTCGGCAACGCGGTGCATCACCACCTGGTTGATCGACGGGCTGTGCAGATCCGAGGCCTGCTTCATCAGCACCAGCTTCTCGACGATATGGCGCGGCGCGCACACCCAGCCGACGCGCATGCCCGGCGACAGGATTTTCGAGAACGAGCCGCAATAAAGCGTGCGCGCCTTGTCGATGCCGCCGGACCGCGCACAGTCGAGCGCCAGGATCGGCGGCACGCCTTCGCCGTCGTAACGCAGCGCACGATAGGCGGCATCCTCGATGACGGCGATGTCGAGTTCGCCGGCAAGGTCGAGCACCGCTTCGCGCTGCTTTCGGTCCAGCGTGTTGCCGGTCGGGTTGGCGAAATCCGGCACCAGATAGGCGAACTTGGCCTTGCCGCCATTCGAAGCCGCGGCCGCGCGATAGGCATCGGGCGTCATGTTGCCGCCGGCCGGGGTCAGCCGGTCGTAGCGCGGCTCATAGGCGTTGAAAGCCTGCAGCGCGCCGAGATAGGTCGGCCATGTCACCAGTGCCGTATCGCCTGGCGACAGGAACAGTTTGCCGAGATAATCCAGCGCCTGCTGCGAGCCGGAGGTGATGAAAATGTTGGCCTCGTCGCAGGCAACGCCGAGCTTGCCCATCTGCCCGGCGAGCCACTGCCGCAACGGCAGATAACCTTCCGAGACCTGGTACTGCAGCGCCGCACCCGCCTCCGGGCCACCCAGCACATCGGCATAGGCGTCGCGGATCGCTGCGGCCGGAAACAGCGCCGGATCGGGAATGCCGCCGGCGAACGAGATGATGTCCGGCTGGTCGAGCAGCTTCAAGAGTTCGCGGATTTCGGACGCTTTCATGCGCGACGAGCGCGAAGCCAACAGGTTCATAAGGGTCAAGTCACGCCTCCCGCGACAATTCTATTTAGGTCAACCTAGCTGACCTATATCTGCTTTATCGGGCGATTTGAATAGAGCCTGAAAGCCTTCCGCTATACGCCAGTCACCGCCGGGGCGACGAAGGCGCGCGGGCCGCCGCCCGCCGCTCAATCCCCGTCCGCAGGCGCTGCCTTGCCGCACTGCGCCAGCACCTTGCCGATGGCGGCACTGGAGCCCTTCAGCGGAAAACTGGTCTGGCCGTATTTGGCGGCGCTGACCAGCACATCGCCCTTCCCGCGCAGCAGGTCCAGCAACGGATCGGCCCGGGCCAGGTCCGCCACGAAATAGTTGTACATGGCCTCCAACTGCAAGGTCTTGGTCACCGCCTTGCCGTCGGCGTTGAACTCGAACGAACCGCTGATGCCCGGCTCCAGCTGCTGGCCGGTGGCGCCGAGGTCATAGCTCAGCACCGGCGTGTCGAAGCAGGTCAGCATCAGATGCGCATCGCCTTTCGGCCCGCCGCAGACCGAGGCGGTGAGCACGCTGCCGCCCTCGTCTTCCTCCATTTTGGCGGCCCAGCCGCCGCAGGACGCCGCGAAGGCCGGCTGCATGGCCTGCAGGACCGCCAACGCACCGGCGACGACGAGATATCCAGCTCTCATGACTTCCCCCTCCGGCAATTGCGGTGCCCGCAGGCAGCATATAGGAAAAGCCATCCGGTGGCATCGCCTGGTTCGGCGCCGGTCCTGATTTCGCGGAGAGTGGCATTGAAAGCCTGTGTTCGTCTGTGTCTGTCGATCGCCGCGCTTGTAGCCTTGCCGCTCGCCGCCCATGCCGATTGGAAGCCTGTCGAGAAGGTCGAGACCTACGCCATATCGGGCCAGTCCGGGCCGGAACTCTATCGCTCGATCGGCGAAAACGGTCCGAAGCTCGGCATCACCCGCGCCATTGCCCACACCAATTTCAAGCTGACCTGGACCCGGGACTATCAGGCGCGGGCCGGCGCCTGCGTGCTGGCGACGGCGCGGCCGAAGCTCATCATCACCTACACATTGCCAAGCCCTTCGGCGCCGCTGCCGCCGGCCATCCAGAGGAACTGGGAGATTTTCATCGCCGGCGTCAGCGCCCACGAGAAGGTGCACGGCGCCGATATCATCGACATGGTGCGCAAGATCGAGACGGCGACCGTCGGCCTCAGCGTTGCCGACGATGCCAAATGCAGCAAGATCCGCACCGAGATGACCAGGCGCTTGTCCGAGCTGTCACAGGCGCAGCGGCAAGCTAGCCGCGATTTCGACCGCGTCGAACTCGGCCAGGGCGGCAATCTGCAAAAACTCATTCTTGCTTTGGTGAATGGCGGCTGACGCTACCCCTGGGCCTCGGAAACGAGCCCTTCGAGAAGATCGAGGCCTTCCGGCCAGTCTCCCAATCCGCTCTCGGCATTGATGTGGCCGGCAGGGCCGATGACGGCAAGGCGGCTGCCCCATTGCGTCGCCCTCGCCTCTGCATACTCCGGCGAGCCATACGGATCGTTTGTGCTGGCTACCACCAGCGAGGCAAAGCGCAATCGCCCTTGCGGAATTTCGGCGAAAGCCATGCCATATCCAGGGAAGACGGCGGACGTCGGGTCGGGAACGCCGACCAACAGGGCCGCCTTGGCCGGCCGCCGCGAGATCTTCTGCCAATGGGCGATCAGCAGGCAGGACAGGCTGTGCGCGACCAGCACCGGCGGCTCGGGCGCCTCGCTCACCGCCCGCTCCAGCGCCGCCAGCCAGTCGGTGAAATCGGGAAGGTCCCAGCTTGACGGCTGGAAACGCCGCATCGCCGGATTGGCATCTTCCCAGCGCGATTGCCAATGCGCCGGACCGGAACCACCGCTGCCGGGCAGGATAATGAAGTGCGTCATGTCGCCTTGCTCCTATCGATCGAGCGGGCATTCTGACGCCTTGCTCCGGCAACGGAAATACGAAACCATCGGGGAAGCCCGGGCATTTCCGATGGATTCAAGGTGACCATGAAAAACAGCGATGAGCGCGCAGCGTTCGATCCGACCGACATTGCCATTCTCGAAGCGATGCAGGAGAACGGCCGCATCGGCATGTCCGAGCTTGGCCGCCGGGTCGGCCTGTCACAGCCGGCGACTTCCGAGCGGGTGAAACGATTGGAGGAGCGTGGCGTCATTGCCGGCTACACCGCGGTGATCGATCCGACGGCCCTTGGCCTCGGCATGATGGCCATCATACGGGTGCGCACCACGCATGAGCACATCCGCCCCTGTCTGAAGCAGTTCGCCGAGATGCCTGAGATCACCGAGGTGCACCGGCTGACCGGCGAGGATTGCTTCATTCTCAAGGTCCTCGTTCCCTCGCCGGCGCAGCTCGAAACCATCGTCGACGCGGTGGCGCGTCACGGTTCGGTCACGACAGCGCTGGTGCTGCGCAGCGAGACGCCGAAACCGATCGGCCGCGCACTGATCAGACGCGCGCGGCTAGATCAGGCGCCACCGCACTCCTGACCGCCTCTGGCGGCTGGCTATTTTCCCTCAATGCGTATCCGCGCTCGCCCTCAGCTCCGCACGCTTCTCGTCCGAGACGACAGCCAGATCCAGCACCTTCTGCAATTCGGCCGCATGATGGAATGACGGTTCGGCCTGCACGCCGGTTCGCACCGCATCGACGAAACGCTGGTAGTTGGTCGCCACCGTGCCGGCGTCGACCTCTTCCCATATGGCGTTCTCGACATTGTCGCCGACGCAGACCTTGAGCGCCGAGCCGTCGAGATTGTGCACCACCTCAATGCCGCCCTTTTCGCCATAGATTCGCAACCGCAGCTCGTTGAGATGGCCGGTCGCCCACCGGCTGGCATGCACCACGCCGAAAGCGCCATTGGAAAAATCCAGTGTCATGGCGAAGCTGTCATTGGCGTCGAGCCCGTAGTCGCCGATGCGGTTGCCGGGTGCCTTGTCGAAGCTGCGCAGCCGGCAGAAGACATGGTCGATGTCGAGCGAGGCACCATAGCTGGCGAAATCGAGGATGTGGATGCCGACATCGCCGAGCACGCCGTTCGAACCGTGGCCGCGCGACAGGCGCCACAGCCATTTTGGATCGGTGCGCCAGTCGCCCCAGAATTTCGACACCAGCCAGCTTTGCAGATAGGACGCCTCGACGTGCCTGACCGTGCCGATCTCGCCCGCCTGCACCATCTGCCGGGCCCTCTGGAGTGCGGCGACATTGCGATAGGTCAGGTTCACCATGTTGACGATGCCGGCGGCCTCGGCGGCGTCGGCCATCTCGGTGGCCTTGCTAAAATTTTCGGCCAGCGGCTTCTCGCACAGCACCGGCTTGCCGGCGGCGATCAACATCATGGTGGTCGGGTGATGGATGCGGTCCGGCGTGACATTGGCCACCGCGTCGAAGGCGCCCCACGTCAGCGCCTCCTCCAGCGAGGTGAAGCGGTTGGGAATGTTGAAGCTGTCGGCGAAGTCGCCGACGCGCCCCCGATCGACATCGACGGCGGCGACAATGTCGACGCCCTCGATGGCGCTGAAGCGCCGTGCATGTTCCTGCGCCATCCAGCCGGTGCCGAGTATCAAAAGCCGCATTTATTGCTCCTTGGAGATATCGGCCCCCCGTCCGATCGACGCCCTCAAATAGCGCGGATGATGCCGCCGTCGACCCGGATGTTCTGGCCGGTGATGTAGCCGGCGCCTTCGGACGCCAGGAAGGCGATGGTCGCGGCGATCTCTTCGGAAGTTCCGTAGCGCTGCATCGGCACGCTGTCACGGCGCTCTTCGGTGGCCGGCAGGCTGTCGATCCAGCCGGGCAGCACATTGTTCATGCGCACATTCTCTGATGCATAGGTGTTGGCGAAGATTTTGGTGTAGGCGGCAAGGCCGGCGCGGAACACAGCCGAAGTCGGGAACATCGGGCTCGGCTCGACCACCCAGGCCGTCGAGATGTTGATGATAGCGCCACCCTTCTGCTTGACCATCTGCGGCGCCACGATGCGCACCGGCCGGATGACGTTCAAGAGATAGACGTCCATGCCGGTGTGCCACTGCTCGTCGGTGATCTCCAGGATCGGCGCGCGCGGCCCGTGGCCGCCGCTGTTGACCAGCACGTCGATGCGGCCATAGCGCTCGAGCGTTAGGTCGACCAGGCGCTGCAGATCGTCGTTCGACTGATTGGAGCCGGTGACGCCGAGCCCGCCAAGTTCCTTGGCCAGTGCCTCGCCCTTGCCGGAGGAAGACAGGATGGCGACCTTGAAGCCGTCCGCCGCCAGCCGCTTCGCCGCCGCAGCACCCATGCCGCTGCCGCCGGCCACGACAACAGCCACTTTTTCTACACTCATTGGATTTTCCTTCTCGGGTTGTCAGGCACCGCAAACGGTGTTTTCGGGAATTGAGCGTTGATATAGCTGGTTTTCCGCATCGGTTCGAACCAGAATGCCTGAAATCAACCTGTAGAAAAACTCCTGCATGCCCGAAGCCTTCCTCAGCCTGCCGCCGTTGAATGCGCTGCGCGCCTTCGAAGCCTCGGCGCGCCATCTCAACTTCCGCATCGCGGCCGAGGAACTCAACGTCACCCAAGGGGCGGTGGCCCAGCACATCCGCGGGCTGGAGGCGGACCTCGGCACAAAACTGTTCGAGCGGCTGCCGCGCGGCCTGGCGCTGACCGATGAGGGCCGCGCTTATGTGCCGAACATCCGCCGCGCCTTCGACCTGATCTCGGAAGCGACACTGCTGCTTCGTCCCGAACCGGCGCGGCTGACGATCAGCGTGACGCCAAGCTTCGCCACCAAATGGCTGATCCCCAGGCTGCAGGATTTTGTGACGCACAATCCGCTGGTCGACCTGCGCGTTCTGGCCAGCGAGAGCCTGTCGAGCTTTCAGGCCGATGGCGTCGACATCGCGGTGCGCCAGGGCCGCCCGCCCTTCGGCGCCGGCCTCATCGTCGACCTGTTGTTTCCCCAACAGATCATCGCCGTCTGCAGCCCTGCCCTGCTTCCGGCCGGCACGGTCGGGATCGCGGCCGCAGAAATCCAGCATCACGTCCTGCTGCACGACGCCCACAATCTGTGGCCGGAATTCATGGAAAAGGCGGTGGGCCTAAAGATGACGACGGAGCTGAAACGCATGCGCTTCAACCAGACGAGCCTCGCCATCGACGCGGCCATCGCCGGCCAGGGCATAGCACTGGCCAGCCGCTTCCTTGTCGCCGCCGACCTCGCCGCCGGCCGGCTGGTCCAGCCCGTCAGCGGTGAAATGCGCGGCACGCAGGATTTTTATGTCGTGATGCCAAGAAAGCAGCGACACCCCGAGCCGACGCAAGCCGTGCGGCAGTGGCTGCTGGATGCGGGGGAACGGCCGCCGGTCTAGATCGGCAGCAAGGCGTCGGGCTTCACATTGGCGATCGAGGCGTAGGTGTGCGTTTCCCGCACCCCGGGCAGCGGCAGGATGACCCGCTGCAAAAAATCCTGGAACATCGCCATGTCGGCGATGCGCGCCTTGACCAGATAGTCGAAGCCACCGACCACCATATGGCACTCGATGATCTCCGGCGCCTGCAACACCGCCTCGGCGAAGCGGTCGAAGACATGCGGCGCCGTGTGGTCGAGCCGCACCTCGATGAAGACGAGCTGTGCCTGCCCGATCCGGGCCGGGTCGAGAACGGCCCGCACCGCGCGGATGAAACCTTCGGCGAACAGCCGCTTGACGCGCTGCGCCGCCCCGGTCGGCGAGAGGCCGACCCGCCGCGCCAGATCGAGCGTCGTACGGCGCCCATCCTCCTGTAGCAAGCGCAGCAGCGAGCGGTCGATACGGTCGAGATCGTCCATTTTAGGATTCACGCCTTTGAGCCAAGAGAAGCGTGATAATCACGCCAAAATCGCAAAAACAACATCTTTCATCACGCTGTCAGGTGGCAATACCGTTGACGGGCAACGCAACCCCCGATCAAGGCAAGACCATGACATCAGCCCTGTCGATTTCCCGCAGCGCCCAAGCCAAGGGCGACACGTCGGTGCTCATCCTGAGCGAGGCCGAGGTGAAAACCTGCATCGATCTGCGCCAGCTTCTCGACGCTCTGGCCGGCGGCTTCAAGGCACTGTCCGGCGGCAAGGTGGCCAGCCCGGCGCGGCCGCAGCTCGACATTCCGCAGGCCGGCTATTCGCTGGCCATGCCGGCCTGGACGGCGGGCATGCATCTGACGGTGAAGATCGTCAACGTGTTCGAGGGCAACATCGCCAGAGGCATTCCCAGCCACCTCGCCACGATCCATCTGTTCGACCCGGATACCGGCATGCCGGTCTGCGTCATGGACGGCACCTATATCACCGCCGTGCGCACCTCCGGCTCGGCCGTACTTTCGGTGCGCGAACTCGCCCGGCGCAACGCCAAGGTCGCGACTGTGGTGGGGGCCGGCGTGCAGGCTGGCCAGCATCTCAATCTTCTGCCGCTGGTGCGCGACTTTGCCGAAATCCGCGTCGTCTCGAAGGAATTTTCGGATGCCGAGGCGCTTGCCGCGCAGCATCCCGGGGTCGTCGCCGTCAGCGATATCGAGGCCGCGGTGCGCTCGTCGGATGTTGTCTGCTTGGCAACGCATTCCTACGAACCGGTGATCTCGGCCGACTGGGTACGGCCCGGCACCCATGTCTCCTCGGTCGGTGTCGCCCCGCCCGGCGGCGAACTGCCGGTCGAGCTTATCGGCAGGGCCAGCCTGTTCGTCGAGACCAGGGAGGCCTTTGCCCCAACGCCGGTCGGCTCTTGCGAACTCGCTGGCCTCGATCCTGAAACTGGAATCGAACTCGGCGACATGCTGCTCGGGCTGCGGCCGGGACGCGTCAGCGCCGATCAGATCACGGTCTACAAGGCCATGGGTGTCGCCATGGAGGACATGGTGGCGGCCGACCTGGCCTACCGCGAAGCGGTACGGCGAGGAGTGGGGCGGGTTATTGCGCTGTAGTGGGGCCGCTCAATTGTTGAAGCCAGCGCCGCCCCGTCGATAAGAGCTCCCTTCTCCCCGTTCACGGCAGGGGGAATCGCATACGGATTCTTGCGAAGACGGACCCCCACCCTAACCCTCCCCACAAGGGGGAGGGAACGCTGCCGCGTGCCTTTAATTCTTCTTGGCGCCGAAAAGACAGGCGATTCTCCTGGTCAGCGCCAACGGAAGTCCCCCTCCCCCTTGTGGGGAGGGGTTAGGGGTGGGGGTCCGTGCCGGGCAGACATCTCAGGAATTCCATATGCGATAGCCCTGCCGTTCACGGGGTGAAGATGGCGGCAGCCAGATGAGGGGCGGCGCAAATATCGGGAATGTTAGGGCCTGCCCGCCCTACCCCTCCACCGTCTCCAGCACACTCAGCAGCGTGCCTTCCATATCAGGCTCGTCGCCGGAGCAGACGCACAGCATCTCGGCGTCGCCCTCGCCGACAGACAAATAGGCGTGGCCCATGGTGGAATCGATGTAGACGCTTTCGCCCTCTTTCAGACGCACCGGCGCGTACTGGTCGGTATGGAGTTCGATCTCGCCCTTGAGCACGATCAGGAATTCCTCGCCGGCATGCCTGGTCAGCGGGCCGAATTCCTGCGGCGTGCGGGCGCGCGCATAGGCGTGGATCGGCACCATGCGCTTGCGCACCAGATCGGTGGCCAGATAGCGGTAGTCGTAGTTGCGGGTCAGCTGGCGCAGCGTGTTGGACTGCGAGGTCACCGATCGCCGCGTGCGCGCCGACGGCTGCTTGCGGTCGCCGCTGAGCAGCTCGGTGACATGGATGCCCAGCCCCTCGCAGATCTGCAGCAGCTTGTCGTAGCTCAGCGACATCTGGTCGTTCTCGACCTTGGACAGCGTCGACACCGCGACCCCGGTCAGCGTGCTGACCTCCTGCAAGGTCCAGCCATGCGTTTTCCTGAGGCCGCGCAGGCAATCACCGAGGTTGGGTTGCTCCGACATCGTCAACTCCATGGCGCGGCTTCGCTCTCGCCGCTGATCTACCCTACGTAGTTCAACTCCCTGCCGCTATCAACAACGCTAACAATTTTCTTATACGCTAAATATTGACTGGATACGAAATTATTTCTACGCCTATCGAATGCAGTCGAAGTCCTCCCAGAAAATCGTCATCATCGGCGGCGGTATCGCCGGCCTCTCGCTGGCGGCGGCCGTGCAGCCCTGGGCCGAGGTCACCGAGCTCGAGCGCGAGCCGCATCTCGGCTACCACGCCAGCGGCCGCTCGGCGGCGCTGTTTTCCGAAACCTACGGCAACGCGCTGGTGCGGGCGTTGTCGCTGGCCAGCCGGCAAGCGATCGTCGATGGCGGCTTTGCCGCGCACCGGCGCGGCGCGCTGCATGTCGGCGGTGTCCAGGACAGTGCAGCGGTCGACCGCATGGCGACCGAGATGCAGGCGCTGGTGCCGAGTGTGCGGCGCCTGTCGGCGGCGCAAGTCAACGCGCTGGTGCCGGTCATCGCCACCGAAACAACCTGCGGCGGCGTGCATGAACCCGGCGCGCTCGATGTCGACACGGCAAAAATGCTGGCGGCCTCAGCCTCGGTGGTGAAGGCGGGCGGCGGTATTATTCGCACCGGCGAAGCGGTTCGCGAGATCACTCGCACGGCGGCCGGCTTCCGCGTCGCCACCAATGCCGGCGCCTATCAGGCAGACATCGTCGTCAACGCCGCCGGCGCCTGGGTCGATGTCGTCGCGGGGCTGGCCGGCCTTCCCGGCCTCGGCTTCCGGCCGAAGCGCCGTACCGCCTTCCTGTTCGATCCGCCCGCTGGCACGGACATAGCCAACTGGCCGCTGGTGGTCGACCTGCACGAACAGTTCTACTTCAAGCCGGACGCCGGCAGGCTGATCGGCTCGCTGGCCGACGAAACCGATTCCGAACCCTGCGACGCCTGGCCGGAAGACATCGACGTCGCCATCGCCGTCGACCGCATCGAGCGGGCGACATCACTGCGCATCGGCCGTCCCTCGACGCCCTGGGCCGGCCTCCGCACCTTTTCACCCGACCGCAGTCCGGTCGTCGGCTTCGACCCGCGCCTGCCCGGTTTCTTCTGGCTCGGCGGCCAGGGTGGCTTCGGTTTCCAGGTCTCGCTGCCGCTGGCGCGGCAGGGCTCGGCGCTGCTGCGCGGCCAGCCCCTGCCCGACGATCTCGCGGCACGCGGCGTCAGCACGGCGGCGCTGGCGCCCGACCGTTTCATCACCCCGGCGGCGACGCCATGAAGTCCACCGACCTTCCCTTCCTCAACCCGTAAAGTGTCATCAGGAGCGTTTGCGATGAAATCCGTTCTGCGCGCAGTGCTTACCTCGTCCCTGCTGGCCTCATCCGTCCTTCTCGGCGGGCAGGCCTACGCCAAAACCCTGGTCTATTGCTCGGAAGCCAATCCCGAGACCTTCAATCCGGCGATCGGCACCGCCGATTCCACCATGGATGCCGCCGCCAAGACGATCTTCAACAGGCTGGTCGAGTTCAAGCCGGGTTCCACGGAAGTCGGGCCGGCGCTGGCCGAAAGCTGGGAGGTCTCAGCCGACGGCAAAACCTACACGTTCCACCTGCGCCACGGCGTGAAATTCCAGTCAAACGACCATTTCACGCCCTCGCGCGATTTCAACGCCGACGACGTGCTCTACACGTTCAATCGCCAGCGCGACGCCAACAATCCCTACCACAAGCTCGGCGGCGGCGCGTACGAGTACTTTAATGCGCTGGGCATGGGCACGCTCATCGACAAGATAGACAAGGTCGACGACCACACGGTGCGCTTCACTCTGACGGCGGCCAACGTCACCTTCCTGCCCGGCATCGCGCTCGACTATCTCTCCATCCTGTCGCTGGAACAGACCGAAAAGATGGTCGCTGCCGGCACGCCGGAACTGATCGATTCTGAACCCGTCGGCACCGGCCCGTTCGTGCTGCAAGCCTATGTCCCCGACAGCCAGATCCGCTACGCCGCCAACAAGGATTACTGGCGCGGCGCGCCGAAGATCGACACGCTGGTCTTCGCCGTCACGCCCGAGCCGACCACCCGCGTCGAGCGCCTCAAGGCCAATGAGTGCCAGGTCGCCGCACCGCCTCCGCCAAGCGCCGTCGCCGATCTACGCACCGATCCCGACATCACCGTGCTCGACCTCAAGGGCCAGAACATCGGCATCCTCGGCTTCAATGTCGAGCACCAGCCGCTCGGCGATGTCCGCGTGCGCATGGCGCTGGCCAAGGCCGTCGACCGCAAGGCGATCGTCGATGCCGTCTATGCCGGCGCCGGCACGGTGGCCGGCAGCGTCGTGCCGCCGGCGCAGATCGGCGCCGTCACCGACGCCGGCATCGACTATGATCCGGACGGCGCGAAGAAGCTGCTGAAGGACGCCGGCCACGAAAGCGACCTGAAAATCAGCCTGTGGGCGATGCCGGTGTCGCGCCCCTACAACCCCAATGCCAAGCGCATGGCCGAGATGATCCAGGCCGACTGGGCGAAAGTCGGCGTCAAGGCCGAGATCGTCAGCTTCGAATGGGGCGAGTATCTCAAGCGCACCGCCGCGGGCGAACAGGACGCCTACCTGCTCGGCGGCAGCAGCGACAATGGCGACCCCGACAACATGCTGAGTTATTTGCTCTCCTGCGACGGCGTGAAGGGCGGCTCCAACCGCTCACGCTGGTGCGATCAGGCCTTCGAGAAGCTGCTGCAGGAAGGCCGCGTCGCCGCCGATCCCAAGCAGCGCGCCGACATCTACGCCAGGGCGCAGGCGATCCTGAAGGTCGAGGTACCGGTGGCGCCGATCGCGCATTCGGTGGTGGCGATCCCGATCCGCAAGAGCGTGCTCAACTACGTGCTCGATCCGTTTGGCCGGCAGAATTTTGCCGCGGTCGACATGGCTGAGTGAAGCTTGGCGACCCTGCCCTCGGGCTCGGCCCGAGGGCGCACCGACATGTATGAAACCAGCAGTTTAGCGGCGAAAGCAGAATCCATGCGTAAAGACCTGAACGCCCTCCTCAATGCCTATCTCGCGGACGGCGCGGTGGGCGCCTCGCTGGCATACGCCCTGAACGGCGCCGCACCGACCGCCGTAACCGCAGGCCTGGCCGACCGGGAGCACGGCGTTTCCATCCTGCCCGACCGGTTGTTCAAGATCGGCAGCTGCACCAAGACCTTCGTTGCCGCCGCTTTGGTCAAACTCGCCCAGGACGGCAAGCTCGATCTCGGCGCGCCGATCTCTTCCTGGTTCCCGGATCTGCCCGGCGCCAACGACATTTCGGTGCGACAGCTGATCAACCACCGCAGCGGCCTGCCGGAGTTCGAATATTACATTCCGATGGACCCGAGCCGGCAGTGGACGCCGCAGCAACTGGTCGACATCGCCTTCGCCTCCGACAAGCAGAAAGCGCCTGACGGACCTGCCGTTTACAACAACACCGGTTATGTGCTGGCCGGCATGGTGATCGAGGCCGCCTCCGGCCAGTCGCTGGGCGGCTATGTCAGGAGCGCCGTGCTGCAGCCGCTCGGCCTGAAGAACACCTGGTCGCCGGCCACCGAAGCCTTCCCGGAAAAATCGATGGTGCGCGGCTATTACCACCGGCCGCCGCCGCCGGCGAATGCACCCACCGACATCGCCTCGGGCGGCGAGATGTGGCGCATGGACGGCGTTCTGCCCTACTCCGACGAATTGCAGGATTCTTCCGATTCCTTCCCGTTCGGCGCCGCCTATGGCTGCGGCGACATGGTGTCGACACCCTCGGACATGGTGGCTTTCATGCGCGGCCTGTTTTCCGGAAAACTGCTGTCGCAGCCTTTCTTCGCCGAGATGTTCGAACATCGCGTGCCGGCAAGCTTCCCCGGCACCCGCATGCGCGAGACCGGTGCCGGCATGTTCCAGAGCGCCTACGCCGACCGCGCCTTCTACGGCCATCAGGGCAGCATCCCCGGCTACGTCGCCGTCATGCTGCATGACCCGCTCTCAAGCCTGACCATCGCCATGACCAGCAATGTCGGCTCCGGCAACCGCCTGTCCTTTCAGGCGAGTGGGCTGCACCCGGTGGTGGACGAGGCGATCCGGATTGTTCTGGGTGAGAGATAACGCAGTGACTATCCCGCACCGCTGAGGCAGCCCCCCCTCAGTCGTCGTCCGTCCAGATCAGGCGTAGCAACCGCAGCAGCGTTGCCCGCTCCTTTTTCGTCAGCCTGTGCAGGAACCGGTCCTCGTGCCGGCGAACCTGTTGCCGCCATCCGGGCATGGCCGCTCTGGCGGCCTTCGTCAGGGCAAGCACCTGCACGCGTTTGTCCCCCGCATGGTCGTCGCGTTCGACCAGTCCGCGTTCTTCCAGTTCAGCGAGCAACGGCGCCATGTTGGCGCTCTTCATGCCGAGCAGCCGACACAGTTCTGCGGCGCGGATGCCGGGCTTCTCGTCGATCAGCGCCAGCATGGCATAGGTGACCGGACGCAGCGCCGCGTCAGTCAGTTCGACCGCGAAATCATTCAAGGCAAAGGCCGAGGCGCGCCTGAGATTGTAGCCGATCTGCGCATCGAGTGCGTCTTCGGCCATAGCGCCTGGCGCGCTGCGGCTGGTGTGAACCTTTTTATCGTCCATGCTGCAAGCGATCACCGCGATCAAAGACCTTGTCAAGCGAAAAAGACTATGCGACATAGCAAACACGATAGCTATGCAGCATAGCAATTTCTACTAATATTAAAGGCGGAATGGGAGGACATGACCATGACCGAAGAGACCGTTGCCTTCGACGTCGAGAACGGCATCGCCTGGGTGCGCTTCAACCGGCCGGACAAGCGCAACTGCATGAACCCGGCGCTCAACCGGCAAATGATGGAGGTTCTCGACGAGCTTGAATTCCGCGACGACGTCGGCGTGCTGGTTCTGTCCGGCGAAGGCAGCGCCTGGTCGGCGGGCATGGACCTCAAGGAGTATTTTCGCGAGACCGAAGCCAAGGGGCTTGGGGCCATCCGCAAGGCGCAGTCCGAAGCTTATGGGTGGTGGCGGCGCTTGCGCTGGTACGGCAAGCCGACCATTGCCATGGTCAATGGCTGGTGTTTCGGCGGCGGCTATGGCCCCCTCTTCGCCTGCGACCTCGCCTTCGCCGCCGACGAGGCGCAGTTCGCTCTGTCGGAGATCAACTGGGGCATCCTGCCCGGCGGCGGCGCGACCAAGGTGGTGGTCGACCTCTTGTCGATGCGCGACGCCATGTACCACGCGCTGACCGGCGAGCTCATCGACGGCAGGAAGGCCGCCGCCTGGAAGCTGGTCAACGAAAGCCTGCCGCTGGCCGATCTCAAGGCGCGCGTCACCGAGGTTGCGAATGTGCTGCTGAAGAAGAACCCGATTGCCCTGAAGGCAACCAAGGACGCCATCCGCCGCGTCGCCGAGATGACCTACGACAATGCCGAGGATTATCTGGTGCGGGCACAGGAGGCGGCCAATTCCCACGACAATGACGGCCGCAAGGAAGGCATCCGCCAGTTTATCGACGAAAAGAGCTACAAGCCGGGTCTCGGCGCCTACGACAAGGCGCGATAACCCACCGACGCAATCTGGGAGGAGATGCGAATGCCGGCCTGGACGACGCCAGATCCCGTGGCCCTGCACGCCGGGACGCAGCCGGATCGTATTGCCTGCGTTGATCTGGCAACCGGCCGGCGCTGGACCTACGCCGCTCTCGACGAGACCATCCAGCGCGCCGTCCGGGTCCTCGAAACCGGCTATGGTATCGAACAGGGACAACGGATCGCCACGCTTGCGCGCAACAGCGCCGACCTCCTCATCCTGCAGCAGGCAGCGATGCGGCTCGGCGCCATCTTCGTGCCGCTCAGCTGGCGGCTCGCCAGTGCCGAACGGCAGGCGATCCTGGCCGATTGCGATCCGGTCCTGCTGCTGCATGACACCGTCCTTGAAACGGTGCTGCCCACGGGCCGCACGCCAATCGAAGTCACTGCCTTCGCGGCGGCGGTCGAGGCGCAGGTGCCGGCAGCGCGCCGTCCGTTGCCGGCCAGCGATGCGCCATCGATCATCCTCTACACGTCGGGCACATCAGGCCGGCCGAAAGGGGTTGTTATCACCGAGGCCAACGCCTTCGCCACCGCGGTCAATTTCGGCGTGCTGGGGCGGGTCGGCAATGCCAGCGTCTTCCTCTGCGACGCGCCGATGTTCCATGTCATCGGCCTCATCACCAGCCTGCGTCCACCGCTGTTGCAGGGCGGCACGGTGCTGATCTCGTCCGGCTTCGACGCCGGCGTTACCAACCGCCGCCTCGCCGATCCTGCGCTTGGCATCACCCATTATTTCTGCGTGCCGCAGATGGCCAGGATGCTGCGCGACCATCCCGATTTCGCGCCTGCGCACTGGACCTCGCTCACTGCTATCTTCACCGGCGGCGCGCCCAATCCTGCTGCCGACATCCTCTGGTGGCTGGCACAAGGCGTACGCATGGCCGATGGTTTCGGCATGACCGAGGCCGGCACCGTGCTCGGCATGCCGGTCGAGGCCGACCGGATCACAGGCAAGCCGGGCTCGGCCGGTCTGCCGGCTCCGATGATCGGCCTGCGCATCGTCGATGGCGATGGCCGCGACGTCGCCACCGACGAGCCAGGCGAGATATGGCTGTCCGGCCCCAGCATCACGCCGGGCTACTGGAACCGGCCGGAAGAGACTGCCCGCGCCTTCACCGCCGACGGCTGGTTCCGCACCGGCGACATTGCCAGGCGCGATGAGGAAGGTTTCGTCACCCTCGTCGACCGCCTCAAGGACATGTTCATCTCCGGGGGTGAGAACGTCTATCCGGTCGAAATCGAAATGGCGCTGCTCGACCATCCCGACATCACCGAAGCAGCAGTAATCGGCATCGCCGACGAGCGCTGGGGCGAAGTCGGGCGCGCCTTTGTCGTGCTGAAGTCAGGTTGCGTTCTCGATCCGGGTGATCTGGCAAGCTACTGCGGCGAGCGCATCGCCCGCTACAAGGTGCCGAAGGAATTCCTGCTCACCGATGCACTGCCGCGCACCGCATCCGGCAAGATCCAGAAACACATTTTGCGCAGCTGGACAGCACCGGCCGGGCAGACCTGAGGCGCCTCTCCGCTGCTCAGCCCGCGGGCGCACCGCGAAAAATTGCTACGGCAGCAGCGACGATTTCCGCATTGTCCTGCGCCACAGTTCCGTCGGCGAGCGTCTTGCCGTCTTCCAGCCCGACCCGCGTCGACCAGCGCTTGCGATGCGCAAGCCCGACGAACGGCCAGACGGTGACGTCGGCGCCGTGCAGCAGGATCGGCCGCCGCACCCCGGCGCGTTCGAGCACGGCGGCGATGCCGTGCGCCTCACCTCGGACAAGGGAAGCGGCAATCTAATCGCGCGGCGGTAGAACTGCCAATCTCCCCCCTCGTGGGGGAGATGCCCGGCAGGGCAGAGGGGGGCGTGACGGATCGCCAGCCCCTCTGATCTAACTTCATAACTGCTACCTACTGCGAGGCAGGTCAAAGAAAAGATTTGACTACTCGGGTCAGCGGGACAGCGCCCCCCTCTGTCCTGCCGGACATCTCCCCCACGAGGGGGGAGATCGCAGCATCACCGCCGCGCCCTCCTTCTGTGGCATTTGAATAAAAGCCACCTGTGGATATTTACTTCGCGTTCCGCCAGGCCCGGCAAGATGCAAATTAGGGCGGGATCATGGAGGGACCATTGACCAGCGATTTTTCAGCCGCCCGCATCCACCTCGAACGTGCCTATCACTATCTGCAAGGCAATGACGAGACGAGCCGCGCAGCCTGTGACGCCTTGGATCTGTTGATCGAAGCGGTGGCGGAAGCACAGCATAGGCGACCCGAGGCTGGCGTGCTGGAGTTTCCGCGATCGACGGCGCGGCGAACCGGTTAGGATGTGTTGCGTTTCAGGTTGGGCCGGCCTGACCTGAAACGCGGCGCAGCGGGATCCCGATGCCTTGCGAGCCGGCTCGGTCGCGCGCGAAACAATCGCCTCCAGCGGCTCCGGCCGGTGCAGCAAAAACCCCTGACCGTAGGCGACGCCCATGTCGCCGAGCATCGTCAGCGTTTCCTGCCGTTCGATCTTCTCGCCGACTACGTCGCAGCCGAGGCTGCGCGCGATGCTGGTGATGGCCAGCACGATTTCTCGGTCGAAGCGACTTTGCGTGATGTGCTCGATGAAGGAACCGTCGATCTTGATTGTGTCGACGGGGAAGCGCCTGAGATATTCGAACGAACTCATGCCGGCGCCGAAATCGTCCAGGCTGACCCGACAGTGCCGCTCACGCGCCTTGCGAACGAATTGTTCGGCGGCGTCGAAATTGGTGACGGCGGCGGTTTCGGTGATCTCGAAGCCGATGCCCGAATGCGGCGCTCCGGTCTCCTCGATGATGCTGTCGACGAACGCCCACAGCTGCGGATCGCTCAACGTCTGCGCCGACAAGTTGAAGCCAAGCGTCAGCGCGCCCGAGCGCAAGGCGGCGCCATGGCGCGACAGCGCGGTGCGGATGATCCAGCGGTCGAGCCGCGACGCGATACCAAAGCGCTCGGCCACCGGAATGAACTCGCCGGGCGGCACCAGCCGGCCGTTGCGTGCGATGAGCCTGGCCAACACTTCGACATGGCGGCTTTCCTGCCAGGGCCGGCCCAGCAGATGGATTTCCTGGCCGAACAGTTTCAACCGTCCGTCTTCCATGGCATCGACGGTGTCGGCGGCGACGCGCGCGGCATTCAGCCCGCCCGATCCCGCTTCCGCTGCCGCGGAGAACACCGCGAAACGGTTGCGTCCGGCAGCCTTAGCCGCGTAACAGGCGTCGTCGGCGCAGGCGAGCGCGTCGGCGACGGTGGTGCTGGCATCGTCGATGAAGGCGATGCCGATCGAGGCCGCCAGCTTGCGGGTCGACGCGGCCAGGCCGAGATCCGCCTCGCGCACGGCGCCAAGCACGGCAGCGGCGATCCTCTCGGCCTGTACGGCATCGCAATGTGGCACCAGCAGTGCGAATTCGTCGCCGCCCAGCCGCGCCGCGTGTGCTGTCGCCGGCAGGCAGCCGCGAATGCCGGCTGCAACGCTCTTCAGCGCCAGGTCGCCGGCGGCGTGGCCGGCAAAGTCGTTGAGCGCCTTGAAGTAGTCGAGATCGACATAGAACACCGCCAGCGGCGCACCCGCCGTGATATGGTCGGCGAGCAGCCGGTCGAAGGCGGAGCGGTTCCACAGGCCGGTCAGCGCGTCGTGGCGGGCGGCATAGGCGAGTTCCTGCTCGCGCTCCTTGTCCTCGGTGATGTCGCGCACCGTACCGAGGATCTGGCCGGCAGCACCCGCACCGGTGATGAAGCGCACCAGCGATTCGACATGCCGGACCTGGCCGTCCCGCCGGATGATACGGTATTGCGAGGCCGTGACACCGTCCGAGCCGGGCGGCGGCAGGTGGGCCTGCTCGGTGGCCTCCTTGTCGTCGGGGTGCAGATAACTGTGCCAGAGGCCGGCCGTCACCTCGTCGGTGTCGGCAACGAGGCCGAATATGTCCCTGGTGCGGGCGTCCCAATAGCTCCTGTTGGTGGCGATATCGTAGTGCCAGATGCCGGTGCCGCTGGCGGCGAGCGCCAGGCGAAAACGCACATTGACCTGCTCGAGCTGGGCTTCGGCCGCCTTCTGCTTGGTGATGTCTGTCTGCACACCCATCAGCCTGAGCGGTTTTCCGGTGGCGTCGCGCTCGACGATGCCGCCGCGATCGAGCACCCACACCCAGTGGCCCTGCTTGTGCTTCAGCCGGAGTTCGGTCTCGATGGCATCGGTTTGGCCAGCAATGTGGCGGTCGCCGCTGGCCAGCGCCCGCTCGCGATCGTCGGGATGGGTCAACTGCAGCCACAGGTCGCTGGTGTTGGCCAGTTCGCTCTCGTCATAGCCCAGCATCCGCGCCCAGGTCGCCGAATAGAAGCAGTCGCCGGTGCGGAGATCCCAGTCCCAGACGCCAAGATGGGCGCGTTCCAGGGCCTTGGCCCAGAACGTTCCATTGCGACTTTTCTTATCCCGACCAGCCATCGTCTGTTTCGCTCATCCCCACTGCGGGGCAATCTGCGGCAAAACCAGAGAAGAAAGCGTTACTTGGGCTGAGACAGGCGGTTCCGTGCCTCCTGACCTGCCACCTCTGCCCTCTCGCTTTTCGATTGGCCGGCAAGAACCGGAGTTTTGCCCGCGCCGGATCGTCCTAGTCATGGCTCCAGGTCGTCGGCCAATCCGATGATCGCGTTGCAGAGACAAAGAGGACCTCCCAATGACTAGCCAAGAAGACAATAAGGCCGTCGTCGTCAGATGGTTCACCGACTTCTGGGGTGAAACCTGCGACCTGTCCGTCGTCGACGACATTGCCGCGCCCGACATGCTGCTGAAATATTCGCTGCACGAGCCGCGCCGCGGCCGCGACGACATCAAGGCCTTCATGACCGACTTCCGCGCCGCCTTCCCGGACCTCAATTTCTGGGCCACGGCCGACCTGATCGCCGAGGGCGACTATGTCGTTGGCCAGTGGGAGGGCGGCGGCACGCACACCGGCCCGGCCTTCAGCGATTTCCTCGTCGGTTCGCTGCCCGCCGCCACCGGCCGCACCATGCGCTTCACCGGAACCACCGTGCTGAAGGTGGTCGACGGCAGGATCGTCGAGGAGATCGGCCTCGACGACGGCGTCGCCGCTCTCACCCAGCTCGGCCTGATCAAAACCGCCTGATCGAGCCGCATGATTGAAAAGGGGCCATCGCCGCCCAGGGGACGGCCCCTTTTTGGATCGTGATCGGAGCTTGACGACAAGCAGCCTGCAATCGTTGGAAGCCGGAGCATCCCGACTTTCGCGGGAGAGCGGCCAGGCGGCATTGGCGCCGCCTGGCTTCATAGCTTGCTGGCCCGGCGCTTACTGGCTCGGCGCTTACTGGCTCGGCGCCGTCGCGTGCTCGCATGACACTTTCGGGTTCATGTCGGCGAAAGTGCCGGTCGGGTTGCCCTTCCAGGCCCAGACATGCAGTTCGTAGAATTCACCCAGCCCATAGCGGTTGGGCGCGCTGTTGAAGTTGAACAGCTGGCCGTCCAACGATGCCGGCCCCTTCGAGGAGATGTATTCGACCGCCACCAGTTGCATCGTTCCGTCGGCCATCGGCTCGTACATCACGGCTTCGGGACGGGCGATGTCGATCTTGTCGTCCTTCAGATACTGGCCGTTGACATAGTGAATGCCCATGGCGCCGCCGGTGACGCCGCTGGCGCAGGGAATGGGCGCATAGCCCTCCGATGTAGCGGCCTTGACGTCGAGAAACCGGCTGTTGGCGGCCCGCACCTTGTCGGCCAGCGGATTGGGGACGGACGCAAGCGCGGCCGCTTGCTGATGCGCCTGTGCGAAGCTGGTGCAGACGGCCAGCATGGCCCCTGCCATGAGAAGTCTGTTGCGAAAGTTCGATATCATCTTCATTCCATTCTTCTTGAAAAAGCCCAGCTGGCCGGCCGCCGAAAATACGGAGGCCCGGCGGGCAAGCGCTGTGGCTGTTGTTGCTTGGAGATCCCGAAAACGATGCCAGGGATGCCGGTCATCCCTTCGGCAGATACGGGATCGTTCCGGCCAGATCGGTGTTGTCGATCATCTGGAAACGGCTGTCGCTGCCGCCCTGACGGGCCGAAACGAAGGGCGCATAGGCCGGATCGTTGGTGAAGGCTCGGGCCGCCGCTTCCGACGGGAATGCCATGAGGGCGATCAGCGTGGTGTCGAGCGGCTTGCCTTCGAGCGTTTTCACATTGCCGCTGCGCGACAGATATCTGCCGCCATGCTTGTGGACGAGGTCATGCACCGACGCGGCATAGGCCGGCACCCACTGCGGGTCGTTAATCTTGATGTCTGCGATAACGTAAGCGGTCATGATAGTCTCCTGGTTGCGGTGCACAGGAGCATCCCGTGCAACCTGCCAAAGGGCTCGCATGGCAAGGCGCTCGCCAACCAGTCCGCGATCTGTACTGGGGTAGTACAGTTTCCGTACTGGCCGCCTCATTCATGAGGGCCTAATGTTCGGCCCAAGTTGGAAGGAGAGGCGCAATAATGACCCAGCACGGATACAAACAGTTCTGCCCGCTATCGATGGCCGCCGAGGTGCTGTGCACCCGCTGGACGATGGTGCTGATGCGCGAACTGGTGGCGGGTTCGACCCGCTTCAACGACCTGCGCCGCGGCGTCCCCAAAATGTCGCCAACCCTTCTGTCGCAACGGCTGAAGGAGCTTGAGATCGCCGGTATCGTCGAACGCGGCGAGGTTCAGGGCGAGAAGGGGATCTTCGATTATCGGTTGACGGAGGCCGGCCGGGACCTGCGCCCGGTCGTCGAGGCGATGGGCTTCTGGGGGCAGAAATGGGTCGAGTCCCGGCTGTCGCTCAAGAACCTCGATCCGTCGTTGCTGATGTGGGACATGCGGCGCAATTTGAACCCCTCGCCGCTGCCCGAGGGGCGCACGGTGATACAATTTCTGTATCAGGACCTGCCGGCGTCCAAACGGTCGTGGTGGCTGATCGTCGAGAAGCACGGCGAGGTCGATCTGTGCTGGTACGATCCGGGCTTCGACGTCGACCTCTACGTCTCGACCGACCTGCACACGATGACGGCGATCTGGATGGGATTGCTGACCGTCGAGAAGGCCGGCGCGAAGGTCGCCCTGACCGGCGACCAGGCCATCGGCAGGAAGATGCAAACCTGGCTCGGGCTCAGCCCGTTCGCGATCGAACCCAAGCGGGCGGCGTAGGAACGGATGCTTCAATCGGATAGTACTTGTCCTCATAAGCCTCGATCAGAGTTGCGAGAACATCGAAGCGATCACCATCGAGAGAGCCGACCTCCGGCTCATTCTCGAATTAGTAGCGCGACAAGACCTGCGAGTGGCTATAGGTCCTTGTCTGTCGGGTTAAAGACCTTCCGGGCTTTCAAATCGCCCCAGTAAAAGGTCAAGGCCAGCAATGCTGGAAAACCGATGCCGCCGACAACAAACAGCGCGATTCGGCCAAACCACCGGTAAGCTAAAACCCCGACAAAGCAGAGGATCATGGTTCCTATGAAACTGCTAAAGGGCGCTGGCATCATGGACAGTTCGTAGCAGAACTTCGGTCAGCGGTCATCCGGGTTTGTCAAAGGGATAATCGCCAATGTGATTTCGGCGAGCGCCCAATCGTAGTCGGCTTCGGTCTCAACGGGTCGAATGTTTTCCATCACACCTTCTCCAGATCAATCTCGTCATACTCTTTGTGCATCCCGACGAATAGGGCTGCATCCTCCTGACAGTTGGCAGGAAACGGGTGGCGGGGCCGGCTTTTGGCGGCTTCAATGCGGCCATGTTCATCACCCTGGCCAAGAATCTGAAATCCGCGCCGCTGCCGGTCGCCGACGATCCGCGCTGGGCGCGCATTGTCGCCCGCGACAAGTCTGCCGACGGCGAGTTCTGGTATTCGGTGGCGACGACCGGCGTCTATTGCCGGCCTTCCTGCCCGTCGCGGCGCGCCAACCCCAGGAATGTGCAGTTGCACGGCACGCTGGAACAGGCCAGGGCGACCGGTTTCCGCCCGTGCCGGCGCTGCAATCCGGACGGCCCTTCGCTCGAGGCCGGCAACGCCGCGATGGTCGCCGACGCCTGCCGCAGGATCGAGCAGAGCGAGGAAGAACCGTCGCTCGGTGAGCTGGCGGACGCCGCCGGCCGCAGCGCCGGCTATTTCCACCGCATCTTCAAGGCCGTCACCGGGCTGACGCCGAAGGAGTATGCCGCCGCGCACCGCGCCGCCAGGGTCCGCCGGGGCCTGGAAGACGGCGCCAGCGTGACGACGGCGATCTACGATGCCGGCTTCAATTCGAGCGGGCGTTTCTACGAGAAATCGACCGGCATGCTCGGCATGACGCCGACGCGCTATCGCGCCGGCGGCACCCATGAGAAGATCCGCTTCGCCGTCGGCGAATCCTCGCTCGGCACCATCCTGGTCGCCTCGAGCCAAAAGGGCGTCGCTTCGATCCTGCTCGGCGACGATCCCGACGCGCTGGTGCGCGACCTGCAGGACCGTTTCCCCAAGGCGCGCCTGATCGGCGGCGACCGTGACTACGAGGCGCTGGTCGCCCGCGTCGTCGGTTTCGTGGAAGCGCCGGCACTCGGCCTCGACCTGCCGCTCGACGTGCGCGGCACCGCCTTCCAGCAGCGCGTCTGGCAGGCCCTGCAGGACATCCCCATCGGCCGCACGGTTTCCTATGCCGAGATCGCGCAGCGCATCGGCACGCCAAAGGCGGCCCGCGCCATCGCCGCCGCCTGCGCCGCCAACAATCTCGCCGTCGCCATTCCTTGCCATCGTGTGATCCGCAGGGATGGCGCGCTATCCGGCTACGCCTGGGGCGCAGAGCGCAAGCGCGCGTTGCTCGACCGTGAGGCGGCCGTCGGATCGAGCGTGGTGAGGACACCCACGTACCGGTCTTCGCGGGCCTGACGAGGACCCGCGATGCGCGCGATGGCAAGCTCTCCCGATGCGAACAGCCAAACCCAAGCTGCCGCCAGCCGCAGCATCCAAGACGCGAAATCACGGGTGATGGCCGCCATCGGCGAGCTTGTCGATGGCGGCAAAGCCGAGTGGAGCCGCACCGCGACCGGCGAGATCGAGTTGCGACTTTTGACCGGCGAGGTGTTCGTGCTTGGCGAGATATTCGTCACACGCGTCGAATGAGCACCATCAGCGCTCTACGGCGCCCCCCTCTGTCCTGCCGGACATCTCCCCCACTTGTGGGGAGATTGGCTGTCATCGCGGCCTTCGCCAATCTCCAACGTTTCAGGACGAGAGCCGGCGCCGGAACTGCCAATCTCCCTCCTTGTGGGGGAGATGTCCGGCAGGACAGAGGGGGGCGCCGTAGAGCACCTACCTTGGAGATTCGAATTTGAAAGCAAGCACCGGAGTGAGAGACGGAAGGCACACGGCTAGGTTCAGGCACAGACAAAGGAGTGAACGCAATGAACCTCATGCAAACTCAAATGGCCGCACCGGCGACCGTCCATGCCGCCCTCGACACCATAACCTACGCAATCGGGCAATCCGCAATCGGCAACATCCTGGTGGCGCGCAGCGATATCGGCGTCTGCGCCATCCTGATCGGCTCGGATTCCGACGCCCTGGAGCAGGACCTTGGCCATTGCTTCCCCGGCAAGATGCGGATCGAAGACGGGCCCGCCTTGCGCGATGATCTCGCGGCAATAGCGCGCTTCATCGAAGCGCCTGCCACCGGCCTCGACCTGGCGCTTGACATGCGCCACGGCACGCCATTCCAGCAACAGGTCTGGGCCGCGTTGCGCGCTATCCCGTGCGGCGCCACCATCACCTACACCGCACTGGCAGGCCGCCTCGGCCAACCGAATGGCGCCCGCGCCGTGGCGACCGCCTGTGCCGCCAACGCGATCGCGCTCGGCATTCCCTGCCACCGCGTTGTCCGCGCCGACGGCACGCTGTCGGGCTATCGCTGGGGCGTCGAGCGCAAGCGCGCCCTGCTCGACAAGGAGGCTACGATATGAACGCCCACGCCAAGGTTGCCACATCGGTGGTCGAAGCCGCCAAGACACGCGTCGCCGGTTACGACTGGCCGGCCCTAGCCGCCGAACTCGACGGCTTCGGCTGTGCGGTGATCGAAAAGCTGCTGTCGCCTGACGAGTGCCGCCGGATCGCCGGCCTCTATCCCGAGGAACGGCATTTCCGCAGCCACATCCATATGGCTAGGCACGGCTTCGGCAAGGGCGAGTACCGCTACTTCCGCTACCCCTTGCCCGACCTCTTGGGCGGCCTGCGCAGCGCGCTCTATCCCAGGCTGGCCGAGGTCGCCAACCGCTGGAATGAGCGCATGGGGCAAGCCATGCGCTACCCCGCTACGCATGCGGCGTTTCTCGAACAATGCCATGCCGCAGGCCAGACGCGGCCGACGCCGCTGCTGCTGCAATATGTGCCCGGCGACTTCAACTGCCTGCATCAGGACCTCTATGGCGACCTCGCCTTCCCGCTGCAGGTGGCGATCCTGCTCTCCGAGCCGGACCGGGATTTCACCGGCGGCGAGTTTGTGCTGACCGAACAGCGGCCGCGCATGCAGAGCCGGGTCGAGGTGGTGCCGCTGCGCCAGGGCGACGCCGTCGTCTTCGCCGTCCACAACCGGCCGGTGCAGGGAACCAAGGGCAATTACCGCGTCAATCTGCGCCACGGCGTCAGCCGCCTGCGCTCAGGCATGCGCCACACGGTCGGCATCATTTTTCATGATGCAAAGTGAGTGTTGTGAGGCGCTCTCTTCTCCTTGTTAGAGAAGGGCTGCCTCACCTTGCCCGTGCGTAACGGTTGACCACCATGCCGCAGGCATAGGCCTTCGAGCCGAGCAGCCGCAGGGTCTGGAAACCGCCCTGGTCGAAGATCCGGCGTCCGGCGCCCAGCACCGCCGGGTTGATGAACAGCTGGAACTCGTCGACCAGCCCGGCCGCGATCAGCGAGGAGGCGAAACCGGCACCGCCGAAGACGGCCATGTCACCGCCCTCGCCAGCCTTCAGCGCACCGATTTCGCGCGGCAGGTCGCCGCTGGCCACTGTCGTGCGCTCCCAGGCGGATTGCTTGAGCTTGTCGCTCAGCACCACCTTCCGGGCGTCGACGACGCGCTGCGCGAACGCATAGAAGGGATCGCGCGGAAATTTCTTCGCCGCACTACCCCAATGGGCTAGATAGCCCTCCTGCGCCATCTTGCGGCTGAGCAGGATGGTGTCGATGCCGGCGAAGACGGCGTTGAAGTCCTGCTTCAGCTCGTCGTCCCAGGCGCTCTCGTCACCCCATTCCCAGAGCTGCCAGGCATGGTCCTCATTGGCGCCGACAAAGCCGTCGACCGACATCTGCATCTGAAGGATCAATTTTCTCATCGTCATTCTCCTCGGGTTTGTGCGGATGCGGGCGAAACCATGGTTCGCTACGGCTTCGCCATTGGTTTACATTTGGAACCATTGACGCCAAGCCAAAAATGATGTCAATAGGAAAGTGATTTAAAAATGGAACCATAGATGTCGACGCGCGAAAAATCCGGCTGCCCGATCAACCTGTCGCTCGAACTCGTCGGCGACCGCTGGACGCTGCTCATCATCCGCGACCTGGTCTTCGCCGGGAAAAGGCACTTTCGCGAATTCCTGCAATCCGACGAAGGCATCTCATCGCGCACGCTGGCCGAGCGGCTGCAGACCCTTCAGGACGAAGGCATCCTCACCCGCAGCGACGACCCGACGCATGGGCTGAAGACGGTCTACCGGCTGACCGAGGCCGGCATCGACCTGCTGCCCGTACTGGCGACGCTCGGCGCCTGGGGCAGCAAACACCGCAAGGCCGACGATCATCTGGCGCGGATCGCCGAAGAGCTGGCGGCGGGCGGCGAGCCCGCTCTGGAGGCCATGAAGGCGGCGCTGCGGGCGGAGCATATTGTCTAGACAGTGGCGAATTCCGAGAGCAGCATTATTCTCTTCTGCAAGGTGAGTGCCGCCCCTCATTGCCCTGCCGGGCATTTCTCCCCGTAAACGGGGAGAAAGAAGCTGTCGCGGCGCCGATCCCTTTCCTGCGACGCCGCCAATTGGCGAAACGGTCGATGACAGCGTCCCTCGCCCCGTTTACGGGGAGAGGATGCCGGCAGGCAGGTGAGGGGCAGCGCTGCCGCCGCGATTTTGGGTGGCGTGATCATGTCCATCTTGACAATCACCCCCTTTTGTTCTCTATTCGTTCGCGTCTATCAGCAACTGCGGATGTGCCTTCGGGATGGAAACGACAGCCACCATCCTGCATGCCGATCTCGACGCCTTCTATGCCTCCGTCGAGCAATTGCTCGACCCGTCGCTGCGCGGCAAGCCGATCGCGGTGGGCGGCGGCGTGGTGCTCGCCGCCTCCTACGAGGCGCGCGCCTTCGGCGTGCGCGGCGGCATGCCGGGGCGCAAGGCGCGCGAACTCTGCCCGCAGCTGATCTTCGTCGGCGGCAATTTCAGCCACTACCAGCGGCTGGGCGATGCTGCTATCAAAGTGCGCGACGATTTCACCCCGCTGGTCGAGCGCATCTCCATCGACGAGGCCTTTGCCGATGTCGCCGGCTGCACGCATCTGTTCGGCTCTCCACAAGAGATCGCAACGATCATCCGCCGCCGGGTACGCGCCGAACTCGGCCTGCCGATCTCGATCGGCGTCGCCCGCACCAAGCATCTGGCCAAGATCGCCTCGCAGGTGGCCAAGCCCGACGGGTTGGTAGTGGTCGAGCCCGGCAGCGAGCTTGCTTTCCTGCACGATCTGCCCGTCGGGCTGATGTGGGGCGTCGGCCCGGCGACCAGGGCGCGGCTGGCCGAAATCGGCGTCGAGACCATCGGCCAGCTGGCCAGGACCCACAGCGGCGCGCGGACACGGCTGCTGGGTCCCGCCGTCGGCGAAAAGCTCGCCGCCCTGTCATGGAACCGCGACCCGCGAAAACTGGAGACGAAGCGCCGCGCGCACTCGGCCGGCGCGCAATCGGCGCTCGGCCTGAAGCCGGCGGTATCGCGGGTCATCGTGCCCACTCTGCTGCATCTGGCCGACCGCGTAGCCAGCCGGTTGCGCGCCAAGTCACGTCCCGGCCGCACGGTGACGGTGCGCGTGCGCTTTGCCGATCTGAGCGCCGTTACGCGCTCGATCACGCTTGAACAGCCGATCTCGGCGACAACGATGCTGGCCGAGATCGCCGGCGACCTGGTGCGCGGCGTGCTCGCCGACCACCCGCACGACAAAACGATCTCGCTGCTGGCGATCTCGGTCTCGCATCTCGAGGAAAGCTTCGAGCTGCAGCTCGAACTGCCCTTCGGCCTCGCCGATGAGAAACGCAGGCCCGGTACCAGGAAAGGCCTGGCACGCTTCGACGCCGACCGCGCCATCGACAAGATCCGCGAACGCTTCGGCAAACAGGCGGTCGGCTACGGCACGGTGGCGCTGGAAGCGGCGCGCTCGGTTCCGGATGAATTCAGGGAACTGGCCGAGAAGCAATTGTGAGCGGGAGACAGCGAGGCGCTATTGCGTCTCTTCACCGTCCCAGTAAAGCCTCACCGCCGCCATATCGAAAATACCGTCGCGCCGGCGCAAGGCGTCCACCGCCATCTTGTTGGAATCGGGATAGACGCAGACTTCATTGGGATTTCTTTCGCCGATCATCAAATAGCGGCATTGTCCGCTACCGCTGTTGAGGAAGGAATGGCCAACCGGCCGGCCGGCGGGAAAGCAGACATAGTCGCCAGCTTTCATCTCGTGGCGCTCCTCGCCAAGCAGCAGCGTCACCTGCCCTTCCAGGATCAGCGCGTGCTCTTCTTCCAGCATGTGGTAGTGCCGGGGCGCCAGGCGCATGCCGGACGCCGGCGCCTCGATCAGCATGCCGACGTGATAATCGGACCGGCCCAGAGCGGCATAGGTCAGATGCCTGGACCGGCCGCCGAACCGCGGGCCTTCGCCTTCGACCTTCCACTCGACAGCATCGCTAGCGATCGGCGGGATCGGCGCAACCGGGGCCTTGGTGACACCGGCCGTCACATCCGACGGCAACGGATCGCCGGCGGCAAGGCCGGTGTTCTCGCCGTCCCAGTAGGTTCGGATTGCCGCGAGGTCGAAGATCGCGCGGCTGCCTAGCGCGCGCACCAGCACCTTGTTGGAGGCGGTGTAGACGACAACTTCATTCGGGTTGCGCTCGCCGACGATGATGTAGCGGCACGGCGCGTCGCTGGTGTTGATCAGGCAATGCCCCGCCGCCGCGCCCGCCGGAAAGCAGATATAGTCGCCGGACTTCATGGCATAGGCGACGTCGCCGACATAAGCGGTGGGCATCCCTTCGAGGATGAAGACATGCTCTTCCTCGAGAATATGGTAATGCGCCGGCGAGGTCTGCTTGCCCGGCGGCAGTTCCTCGATCGCCACGCCGACATGATAGTTTTCGCCAAGGGCGGCCAGCGACAAATGCCGATAGCGCACGCCGAAGCGCGGCACATCGGACCATTCCGTCCACGGTACCTCATCCGATGCGAATGGCACGGGCGCTTTCTCGTCTGCCATTGGGGGCCTCCTGATCCTGTCGCCCTGCTCTCATCGCAAGCCGCAGGAGGGTCTACGACAGTACAAAGCTGCCAGCTTCAGGCATCATCGCCAAGCGGTGTTCGCCAGGCTCCTGACAAAGCCGGACAGAAGCTGCCCGTTTAACCCCTGATCGCCTTGCCGGCTTGCTGCAGCAGCTCGAACGCGGCGAAGCGCTTGGCATGCCAGCCGGCCAGCGTAGCGTCGGGATGATAGACCTCGCCGAGTTCCGACATGCCGGCCATGGCCGTCGCGACATCCTTGTAGGTTCCGGCGGCGACAGCGCCCAGCATCGCCGAGCCGAGCAGCACCGGCTCCGGCGAGGTCGACGCGACCACCACCATGCCAGTCGTGTCGGCCAGCAGCTGGCGCACCAGCGGGCTTTGCCCGGCGCCGCCGCTGACGACGATGGTGTCCACCGGGATGCCCTTCTCATGCTCGGCCCGCACGATCTGGCGCGCGCCGTAGCCGAGCCCGCAAACACCGGCGACATAGAGCCCGACCAGGCTGTCGAGGCTGGTGTCGAGATCGAGCCCGGCGATCAGCGCGCGTGCGTCCGGATCGGCGAATGGCGCGCGGTTGCCGATGAATTCCGGCACGACATGGATGCCGCCGACCAGCGCCGGCGTGGCCGCTGCCCCATTGCGGCTTTGCGCCTGCAGCGACAGCCAGGCGCTGAGGCTGAGGCCGTCGGCCTGCGCCCTCGCCGTCGCATCGCCGCTCGCCGGGTGCATGCGCACCAGATGGTCGATCGCCGCACCCGCCGCAGATTGGCCACCCTCGTTCAGCCACAGGCCCGGCACCATGGCCGAGAAATACGGACCCCAGACGCCATCGACGAAGGCCGGTTCGGCGGTCGACGACATGGTGCAGGCCGAGGTGCCGAAGACATAGGCCATGCGCGACAGAACGCTGCCGAACGCGCCGCGCGCACCGACCGTGCCGACGCCGCCGGCATGCGCATCGATCAGCCCGGCCGCCACCGCGGTGCCGTGGCGCAGGCCAAGCTCCGCCGCCGCTTGCGCGGTCAATCCGCCGCCGAGTGCGGCACCTGCCGGTACGATCTCGGTGCCGATGCGGGCGAACCCCTCATCGGCAAGCGCGCCGAGGCCAATCTTGCGGAAATAGGTCTCGTCCCAGCGGCTCTCATGCGCCAGATACGTCCATTTGCAGGTCACCGTGCAGACCGAGCGCGCAAGGCTGCCTGTGGCCCGCCAGGTGAGGAAGTCGGCGAGGTCCAGGAACTGCCAGGCGGCATTGAAGGTGGCGGGCAGGTTTTCGGCCAGCCACAGGAGTTTCGGCGTTTCCATCTCCGGCGAGATGACGCCGCCGACATAGTTCAGCACCGCTTCGCCGCTGCGGTTGATGCGGCGTGTCTGCTCGACCGCGCGGTGGTCCATCCAGACGATGATGTTGCGGTCGGCATTGCCGGACGGGCCAACCGGCAACGGCACGCCGCCCTCGCCCAGCACCACCAGCGAACAGGTGGCGTCGAAGCCGATGCCGGCGATCGCCTCGGGCGCTATGCCTGATTGCGCGACGGCCGCGCGGACGACGATGCACACCGCCCGCCAGATGTCATCGCTCGACTGCTCGACAATATCGCCGGCCTCGCGCCAGACCTCGATATCCTGCTTGGCCGAGGCGAGCAGGTTTCCGGTGTGGTCGAACACCCCGGCCCGCGCGCTGCCAGTGCCGACGTCGATGCCGAGATAGTGGGGCATGAGGAACCTCCGGTTCAGGGAATAGGGAATAGGGAATAGGCAGTAGGCAGTAGGCAGTAGGCAGTAGGAGATTAGTTAGTAGGGATAGGACGCGCGAAGCGTTTTTGAGCGGGGCCTGTAAGACTGTGCTTCCCCTACTGCCTATTCCCTACTCCCTACTGCCTCACAAATCATTGCTCTGCGGCAGAATCACCAGATCGCGGATCGTCACGTTGCGCGGCCGGGTCAGCATGAACATGACGGCCTCGGCCACTTCGCGCGGCTGCATCAGGCCGCCTGCGGCGAGCTCTTCCTCGAGCTTGGCCTTCGGCCAGTCGTCGACCAGTGCCGTCACCACTGGGCCCGGCGCTACTGCGCCGACGCGCAGGCCGTGCTTGGCGACCTGCCGACGCACGGTATGGACGAAGGCCTGCACGGCGTGCTTGGAGGCCGTGTAGATCGGCTCCCACACCACCGGGACCAGGCCGGCGATCGAACTGGTGACGATGATGTCGCCGGTCTTGCGTTCGATCATGTGCGGCAGCACCGCCTGGATCGAGCGGAAGCAGGCATTGATGTTGAGGTTCAGCATCCGGTCCCAGGCGTCGGGATCGCCGGTTGCCACCTCGCCGCCAACATAGGCGCCGGCATTGGCATGGAAGATGTCGAGCTGGCCGGCCTTCTCCAGGATCTGCGGCATCATGGTGGCGACGCTTGCCGGCTGCATCAGGTCGATCACCAGCGGGATCGCCTTGGGGCCAAGCTCGGCACACAGTTTGTTCAGCGTCGCCTCGGCGCGGTCGACCAGCACCACGGTGGCGCCGGCCGCCAGCATATGCCTGGCGCATTCGAGACCGATGCCTGATGCCGCGCCGGTGACGGCGGCAACTTTTCCGGACAGTTCTTCGCTCATGTCTTGCTTCCTGTTGAGGGGTTCAGGCCCGGCCATGGGAAACACGCGAGCGGCGGGCCAGCGAGTCGACGATGACTGCGATGGCAAGCACGGCGCCGGTGATCATGTACCGAAGCGACGAGGATAGATCGAGCAGCGTCAGGCCACTGGCGATCGACTGGATGACGATGATACCGAGCAGTGCCGAATAGGCGCTGCCGCGGCCGCCGAACAGGCTGGTGCCGCCGATGACGGCCGCCGCGATGGCGTTGAGGTTGACGTCGCCGGTGCCGGCCTGCTGGCTGGCCGAGGCAAGGCGGGCCGCCGACAGCACGCCGCCGAAGGCCGCAAGCATCGAGCACAGCACGAAGGCGCTGGAATAGATCAGCCGCACATTGATGCCGGCGCGCCTTGCCGCCTCGCGGTTGCCGCCGACCGCCGACATCGAGCGGCCCCATTTCGTCCGCGTCAGCGCGTAGTGCATTGATATGACAAGGCCGACGAACAGGCCGAACATCCACGGAATGCCGCGCGCCTGGTTGAGATAGAAGACGATGAGTTCGAGAATGACCGTGATGACGATCGCCCGCGTGATGAGCCCGCCGGTCGACGGCGCCGAGAGATTGGCGGCTCGGCGGCGCGCAACAGTGCGCAGGCCGGTGACTAGCATGACGATGCCGGGCACCGCCGCCAGCCCGAACGACACGAATTTCGGCATCATCAGCAGCTGGCCGAAATTCACCAGGTTCGAGCCGTAAGGCAGGTTGATCGAGCCGGTCGAGCCGAGGATGTAAAGCTGCATGCCAAGCACCGCCAGCAAGCCGGCGAGCGTCGAGACGAAGCTCGGCATGCCGAGCCGGTTGAACAGCAGCGCATAGAGCGCACCGATGAAGCCGCCGACGGCGATAGCGGCGAGGATGGCGAGCGCCACAGGCCAGCCCTGGTTGACCCACAGCGTGCCGACCATCGCCGAGGCAAAGCCGCTGATCGAGCCGACCGAAAGGTCGATCTCGCCGACCATCAAAACGCAGACGATGCCGAGCGCAATGACGCCGACGGTCGAGCAATCGAACAGCAGATTGACCAAATTGCTGCTCGACAGGAAGATCGGGTTGATGCTGGCGAACACCGTCCAGATGATGACCAGCCCGACGATGACCGGCAACGAGCCGAGATCGCCGGAGCGGACCCGGTCGAAGAACCTGCGGATGGCGCCGCCGACCCCGGCCTCGTGCTTGACGCGCACGTCGGCGCGGTCGAGCTGCGGCGGCACGGGGGCGGCCTGTTCGGCTTCGCGGCTCATGCGTGGGGCTCCTGGGTTTGGTCTTGCCTAGCCTGTCTGCGCTCGGCGCGCCGCGACACCGAATTGTTCGACGCGCCGGTGATGGCGCTGACCAGTTCCTGGTTCGAGGCATCGGGGGAGAAGATGCCGTTGTTGCGGCCAAGCCGCAGCACGACGATGCGGTCGGCGACAGCGCGCACGTCTTCCATATTGTGGCTGATGATCACGACGCCGAGGCCGCGGTCGCGCACACGCTCGATCAGGTTGAGCACTTCCGCCGTCTGCGCCACGCCAAGGGCGGCCGTCGGTTCGTCGAGCAGGATGAGCTTGGGTTCGAGCAGCAGCGAGCGGGCGATCGCCACCGTCTGGCGCTGGCCGCCCGACAGCGACGCGACCACTTCGCGGACACTCGGGATACGCGCCGAAAGCTCGTTGAGCAGCGTCCAGGCGCGCACTTCCATCGCCACCTCGTCCAGCCGTAGCGGACTGAGTTCGCGGCCGAGGAAAATGTTGGCGACGATGTCGAGGTTCTCGCACAGTGCCAGGTCCTGAAACACGGTGGCGATGCCGAGCGTCAGCGCCGCACTCGGGTCGGCCAGCGTCACCTGCTTACCGCGGTAGCTGATGCTTCCCGAACTCGGCTGATGCACGCCGGCCAGGATCTTGACCAGCGTCGACTTGCCGGCGCCATTGTCGCCGACCAGCGCCACAACCTCGCCGGCATGGACGTCGAGATCGATGTCGGTGAGCGCCGAGACGGCGCCGAAATGTTTCGAAATGCCGCGCAGGCTGAGCACCAGCTCGCCTGTCGGAACCGGTTCGTCCGGGGTTTCAATCATGCCAGCGACCTTTCAAAAAACGGGTTCGAGGAAGTGCGCGGTGGGGCCCCCCGGCGGGGGCCCTTACAGCGGAGCGGGCAAGGGTCGCGGTCAGTTCCCGATGCCCAGCTTCTTGCAGCCTTCCGCGTAACGATCGACGCAGAGTTCGGCCGCGGTGTTGATCTTCTTGTCGATGATCTCGGCCTTCAGGTTTTCCTGCGTCACCACGGCCGGCGTGAACAGCTGCGAGGGTGTGTCGTACAGCGTCATCTCGGCCTTCGGCGTCTCGCCCGAAAGCAGCTTGATGGCGACGTTGGCGGCGGCCGCCGCCACGATCTCGCTCGGCTTGGAGATGGTGTTGTACTGGTCGCCGGCGATGATCAGCTGCAGTGCCGCGATCGTCGCGTCATTGCCGGTCACTGGCGGCACCGGATCGACGCCTGCCGCCTTGAAGGCCGCGATGGCGCCGCCACCGGTGCCGTCATTGGCCGCGACGACGCCGAGTATCTTCGGCCCGAAGCGGGTGATCTGGCCGCCGGCCCACTGCTGCGCCTTCGGCGGCGCCCATTCCGGCGTGTCGTATTCAGCCAGGATCTGGTAGCCGCTGTTGTCGAGGCCTTCATGGATGCCCTTCTTGATCAGGCCGGCCGCCGCGTCGGTCGGCGAGCCGTTGATCTGCAACACGCCGCCGGTGGCCGGATCGACCTTCAGCGCCTTCAGGTGCTCGACCAGCGAGTCGGCGATGGCTTTGCCGATGCCTTCATTGTTGAACGAGACATAGAAGTCGGCCGGTGCTGTCGGGATCGGCCGGTCATAGGCGATGACCTTGATGCCCTGGCTCTGCGCCAGCTTGACCAGCGAGGCGGCGGCGGTCGAGTCGACCGGGTCGAGCACGATCGCCTTGGCACCCTGCGAGATCACCGAGTTGAACTGCTGCTGCTGGCGCGAGGCGTCGGCATCGGCGTTCTGGTAGAGCACCTTGCAGCCCGGGCACAGCTTCTTCATCTCGGCGGCGAAGCCGGGATAATCGTGCTGCTCGTAGCGGGTCGAGGCCTGGTCGGGCATCAGGAAGGCAACGGTGGCGTCGGTGACTTCGGCGGCCCGGGCGATGGCGGCGGTGCCGGCCAGCAGCGACAGCGCAAGGGCTGCCATGCCGGCGGACTTCAATGAAAGTTTGGTCATTCGGTCTTCTCCGTTTCTCGATATGGTTGTAAGAAGGTCGTTGACTGCTTTGGTGTGGAGACACGCCTCCGGCCTCGCCCCAAACTGCAATTGAGAACTAGGGCCCGGCGCCAGCCTTTCGAGTCCGCGCCGACATCCTCCGCTGACGGAGGATTTTTCAAGACAAGCGCTCTCCATCGCGGACCGCCTATGCGTTCCACGTCGTCATGCGAAAGAAAGTATTTCCTCCCTTGGTTCCTCCCTGGCTCCTCCGTTAAGCGGCTTTTCCCGCGTTGATGTTGTCGGCCAGCAGGCGCCTGAAGCGTGAGGGCGGCATGCCCTTCTCCGCCAGGAACTGCCGGTTGAAATTGGACAGGTTGTTGAAGCCGACCTCGTAGCAGATGTCGGTGATCGAGGCCTGCTCGTCGCTCATCAGGATCTGGCAGGCGAGGTTGATGCGCAGCCGCTTGACGTATTGCACCAGCGACATGCCGGTGTGGCGGCGAAACGAGCGCGAGAAGGCGCCGGTCGACTGGCCGGCAATGGCCGCCAGATCCGCCTCGTCGAACAGCTGCGTCAGGTTCTCCCGGATATAGGCGAGCGCCTTGTTCATGCCGGCGGTCATGTAGCCCGACGGATCGGGCCGGTAGCTGGCGCTGGCCAGCAACTGGAATTCCTGGGCGCGGCTGAGCAGGCCTGCAATCATCATGAACAGCTCGATGCGGCGCACACCCTGCGCCTGCATCACCTCTTCCATCAGCGGCGCCAGCGCCTTGCTGGTGCGGTTGGAAAACAGCACGCCGCGACGCGACGCCTCGAGCAGATGGCCAAGTCCCGCCAGTTCCGGCAGCACATGCATGGCATCGCCGATGAAGCTTTCGGAAAACTGGATGATACGGCCGCGCAGCGGGATCGAACTGTCGCGGGGGATGTCGCTCACCCAATTGTGCGGCAGGTTCGGCCCCGTCAGCACCAGATTGCCCGGCTCGAACTCGCCAATGAAGTCGCCGACGAAATAGCGGCCGTTGGTGAAGATCACCTGATGCAGTTCATATTCGGGATGGAAGTGCCAACGCACCGTGTGGAAGGGGTAGCCGTGCGACCACGCCTTGAAGGACTCACCGCGTCGTATCTGGACAACTTCCAGGTCCGGTTCCATGTCCGTTTCCTCCCGGGCCGGTACGGATCGTTGCCGCATTCGGCCCAAATTCCCTAAACCGGCCGAATTGGTTTCGGCTCTGCATTTCGAGACCAAGGTACCGGCTCATGACAACAGGCGCCACCACGATTCGGGTCGGCGGATGATACTTTTTTAACCGGCAAGGGCTGCCGAGAGGCGATATTCGGGCAGGAGGGTCAGCCTTGCTGACGTGCTGGCCATGATTTGTGGGGCGGCCGGGTCATACCTTGAAGGTCGGCGTTCGGATCTTGCCCGCAACGACATTTGGATGGGTGCAGCCTGCGAGCCCGCTTCCGGATCGGATCGGCAACAGCATCATCTAAAGATATAAATACACTACATCTGCCGTGAGAAATTTTTCTTCGTCAAACATCCGTTTGCTCACCTTCAACCATTGATTAACTACCGTTCTTCATTCTGCGAATCGCCTGCAAGGCATGGTAAATCCAGGGATTCCTCAGTGCAGATTACCTCGGACCTCACTGTTACGATACAGAAGCTGGTATCCGCCAGGAGCGGCTTTGCTGGAACAAGCCAGCCGACGTTCCTCAAAGCTGGTACGTCCTTGCGGACCGAGGCTCCGGTCATCCGACCGGGCGCCGCCAGCAATGAGGACAACACCGAGTATGACTTGTTCGGTAGCTTTAGCCGAGGCCCCAAGGCGGACGTGCCAGCGACGTCATCCGCCAGTGCGGCACAGGCCTCCACCACGACGGCGGACGACCCCTATATGCTGGCCGGCAAGGCCAATTATGGCGAACTCTATGCCGAGTATACGCGCTTCATCATCTCGATGGTCGAGGCGGACCGCCGGCACGAAGACTCCACTGTTGCCCGCTATTTCATCCCTGCCGGCGAGACGCGGGAAACCGTGATGGCAATGGACGAGCATGACTATATTTGGGCTGTCGAGGACGAGATGGGGGCCGCCGCCGACCGCAGCCCGCAAGCGCAGGCGAACAAGGCGATCAGCAACCAAAGCCTTAGCTACGCCGACGCAAGCAGGATGGACTTCCGATTCATTGTTCAGCTTGCAGAAGGCATTGCCGGCTCTGAACGCAGCGTTGGCGCGCATCAGTCCCGAGGTCGTTGAGGCGCGTCTGCAAAGTATCGGCGACGACCCGAAGCTCCAACGTCTCGCGCAACAGATGGCCAAGAACGATATTCTCTCCGCCAAGACCAACCTACGCTACGTCGACGGGATCATCAAAGGTATCGAGAGTGGCTTCAACAAGATTGATGGCGATATTCTAGTGAAGAATGACCAAGGCCAGTACCAGCTTGGTGATTTCTCGATCTCGTTCAAGGGCGAGGCGATGCTGACCTCCAAGGACACATTCAAAGCGTTCACGGGCTGAGTCTCGTCGCGGCGCCCGGCGCCTCGGCGTGAAATCTCCCGGTGCGCCCCCCCGGCCGGCTGGCTTTGGAAACGACAAGCGGTGGCCTACCCCAAAGCGCGTCCCTTCACAACGCCAGGCTCCCCTGCTCCACTTCCTCGGCATTGGGGTCGCCCGGGGCCGTGGCCCAGGCCAGCTCAACGAGCGTCACGGTGCGCCTGCCTACCCCGTCGAGCTGGCAGACGATGAGCCCCTGCTCCTCGATATAGGTCAGGAGCCGCCGGGCGCGGCGCAGCGAGTGGGAGCCGTAGGCGCGGGCAATCGCGGCGTCGCTCGGGCACGGCCAGCCTTCCTTCGCCGCACGCGCGATCATCATGAACACGCCTTGCATGTCGTCGGGCAGCAGCGAGGCACGCACCGAGACATCCTGCCAGGCGTCGTCGCCTGCCGCCATGTCGGAGCCGAGGCCGGCGCGGGCGCGCGTCAGCATGCGTCGGAACTCCGGCAGGTCGGGCACGACCGAGGCGAGGCCTTCGATGCGGCAGCGGACCACGAATTCCTGATAGAGCACGCCGATGACGCGAAAACCCGCGTCGGGCTGCGCCAGGATGGCGCGCAGCACACGGTCGACGCGCTCGCGACGCTCCGCCAGATCCTCGGCGCTGATTTGCGGCTCCACCGGTTCGGGGCGGATTTCCAGCGCCGCCGACTTCGCCGCCATCAGCTGGTCGAGCAGGTCCGGCGACGCCATCCGGCGCGGCGCGCGCACGGCCTCTAGGGGCGGGGCGGCCAGAATGAGCGCGCGAGCATCCTCCAGCGCCGCCTCCGGCATCGCCATCAGCCGCGGCGTGCCGTTGCGAGGGCTGGTGTCGGTCGGGCCGATGCGAAGCCCCAGCGGACGGCGCGACAGCGCTGGCCCCAGCGCCATGAACTGGCCGCGCTCCAGGTCGCGAAACGCCTCCGCCTGGCGCCGTTCCATGCCGAGAAGATCGGCGGCGCGCGCCATGTCGATATCGAGGAAGGTGCGGCCCATGAGAAAATTGGACGCCTCGGCGGCGACATTCTTGGCGAGCTTGGCCAGCCGCTGGGTGGCGATGATGCCGGCCAGCCCGCGCTTGCGGCCACGGCACATCAAATTGGTCATGGCGCCAAGCGAGAGCTTGCGCGCTTCGTCCGACACTTCGCCGGCCCCCGCCGGCGCGAACAGCTGCGCCTCGTCCACGACGACCAGCATCGGGTACCAGTGGTCGCGGGCGACCTCGAACAGCCCGCCGAGGAAGGCGGCGGCGCGCCGCATCTGGTTCTCGGCATCGAGCCCTTCGAGATTGAGCACCGTGGAAACGCGATGGATGCGTGCCCGCTCGCCGGCCGCCTGCAGGCCGCGCTCGGTATGTTGCTCGGCATCGATGACCAGATGGCCGTAACGGTCGCCCAGTGAGACGAAGTCACCTTCGGGGTCGATGATGGTCTGCTGCACCCAGGGCGCGCTCTGCTCCAGGAGCCGGCGCAAAAGATGCGATTTGCCAGAGCCCGAATTGCCCTGCACCAAAAGCCGGGTGGCCAACAGTTCCTCGAGATCCAGATTCGCCGGGGCGCCGGCGGTCGTGTGTCCCATCTCGATCGCAACGGTCATTTCGACTCAAGGCTCCTTTCGCAGACGGGCATATCAACTGGGTCACAGCCAGTCGAGCGCGGATGGCCGCCAGTTCCGCGTTGCGCACAGTTGCCCTGACGCGATCCGTCGGGCGAACCCTGTGGATAGTAACCAGTCGTTCACCATCATCCGGCGTTCCGATTGCAGATACCAAGCATCCGCCTAGCCTGACCTCGCATCGCGTCCCCAACGTGGTGCGTCCCAACTCCGCCCCTGGCGACCGACGTTTTCAAGTTTCTTTCACAGTATATGTCGGTCGCCAATTTGGCGTGGTCCCCCATCCTGCCCTGACATCGTATGGACCCGCTCCATGGCGCAAACTTTGGGTTGACCCGTTCGGACCGCGAGGCGACACTTCACCCAACGCTGCAGGTGCGAGGAGGAATTGTGATGGACGAACCCGAACGGTGGCGCCACATGTCGACGGCGCCGAGGGATGGGAGCCGGATCCTGGTCACGGTGCGCCCATCCGAGCAGGGGCCGGCCGAAGTCGATCTCGCCTATTGGTCACGCGCTGACCAGTTCGCCTCGGAAGGCTGGCGCGCGTCGGACTCCTCGCCAGGGCGCGTCATCGAATACGCCGAACCGGAACTGAAATGCTGGATGCCGCTGCCGACAGCCAATCTCAGCCGCGCGTCCATGCCGGCGCCGTGGGAGGGTGACGACGCCCAACAGTTGGATGGCTCAGGGATTTAACGCTTTGACGGCTGAAGATTGGCGAAAGCGGCCAAACGGCCAATCTCCCCCCTTGTGGCAGGGCTGTCCGGGGAAAGTTTTGAGTGAATCGAAATGCCGCATGTGCATGCCCCGTAAAACGGGGTTTGTCCGTCTTCTCTCTGGTTGTCGAGACTCAGAAAAGGAACGGGGCATGCGCTTTGCACCTAGCATCTTCGGGC